>CAZYUK010000181.1:0-2341 GCA_964650675.1 uncultured Candidatus Bathyarchaeia archaeon | reverse complement strand
CCTCACTCCCGTGCACGATCCTGCCTCCGACCATCGTGAGCATGACTGAGAGGTCCCTATCCAAGACGGTTATGTCGGCGTCCATCCCAGGCGCGATGCTCCCCCTCCTGTCCGCGACACCGGCTATCCTCGCGGGCGTCGTGGACGCCATCTCGACAGCCTCACGGAGAGGAACGCCTACCCTGACCATGTTCCTGACGGCGTCGCATAGCCTGATAGTGCTGCCGGCCAGCGCCCCAGACTCCAGGAGGCTCATCCCCTGCCTCAGCGTGACCTTCATCCCGGCGAAGCTGTAGTCTCCGTCCGGTAGGCCGGCTACCGCCGTGGAGTCCGAGACGAGGGCTGTCCCGCCGGCCCCCTTCATGCGGGCGACTAGCCTGAGGATGGCCGGGTGGATGTGGTGGCCGTCGGCTATGAGCTCGACCGTCACCCTGTCGTCTTCGAGGGAGGCGCCGACGATGCCCGGCTCCCTGTGGTGGAGGCTGCGCATGCCGTTGAAGAGGTGGGTGGCGTGCCTGATGCCTGCCTCTATGCCGGCTTGGGCCTCGTCGTATGTCGCGTCGGTGTGGCCTGCCGCCACGACGATTCCCCTCGAGGCCAGCCATCTGATTGCCTCCAGCGCCCCGTCGACCTCGGGTGCCAGGGTCACCATCCTGAGGCTTCCGTCTGCTCCATGTTCCACCTCCCCCAACTCGTTCAATGCCGGCGGCCTGATGTGTGCACAGTTCTGGGCGCCTGGCTTCTCCATACTGATGTAGGGACCCTCCATGTGGAGGCCGATGAGCCTGGCGCCTCCCGTTCCCCTTTTTGTCGCATCGCCGATCCTTCTGACAGCCCTCAGGGTCCTCTCCTGGGAATCGGTGTGGGTCGTGGCTAGGAACGAGGTGACCCCGCCCGCGGCAAGGAACTGGGACAGGCGGTCCAACCCCTCCGGGGAGGCGCCCATGACATCCTCGCCCGCCCCGCCGTGGACATGGATGTCGACGAACCCTGGGACGACGTAGCAGCCCCCGAAGTCCATGATTCGGCCTTTACCCGCTTTCCCCGCGCTGACATCGGTTATTCTACCGTACTCGACTACGACGGAGCCTCCTCTGAGCTGTTTGCCGGGCGTTATGACGTTTCCCTTGATGACGACGGTTTCAGGCATCATAGCCCCCTCCTGACCCGTAAAGTAGAAAACCTCGTCTCATCTCATGGAAGCCCCTCAGCTTCTCCTGCCAGCCGTCCACGATCTCCTGCACGGGCGTCCCCCGGCTCAGTGCCTCCCTGGTCTTGCTGGTCCCTGCTAGGAGATCGAAGTGGCGGCGCCTGTCGTAGCTTGGTTCGAGCCACCTGAACTCGTCTGGCCAGAGCCTCAGGAGGGCCGCCAGCATGTGCAGGCCGGTTTCAACCGGCTTCAGGGATTTCCTGTCGAGGACATGGAGCTGCACACCGTTGCATCGCTGACCCTCGTACTTGGAGAGGCTCGGGGTGAAGCAGGTCGCCCTGAACCGGGCTCCGCTGAGGCCGAGGCCGTTCAGCTCAGTCGCCCACCTCACGCCGTCTATCCACGGCGCGCCCAGGTACTCAAAGGGCCGGGTTGTGCCCCTGCCCTCGGAGACGTTTACCCCCTCGAAGAGGCAGGTTCCCGGGTAGACCGTGGCGGTTTCCAGTGTCGGTATATTCGGGGAGGGCTGGACCCAGGGGAGGCCCGTCTCGTCGAACCACATCCCCCTCCGCCACCCCCTCATCCGCACGACCGTGAGGTCGGCCCCGATCACCCGGTTAATGAACAGGGCCAGCTCCCCCATCGTCAGGCCGTGGCGGATGGGTATCGGGTGGAGGCCGATGAAGGACTCGAACCCAGGCTCGAGAATGTTGCCCTCCACGGCCAGGCCGTTCACCGGGTCTGGCCTGTCGAGGACTATCAGGGAGACGCCGTGCTCGGCGGCGGCCCGGAGCGAGTAGGTCAGGGTCGAGGCGTAGGTGTAGAACCTCGCGCCGATGTCCTGGATGTCGAAGACGAGGGCGTCCAACCCCTCAAGCATCTCGGGGGTCGGCTTCACAGACTCCCCGTAGAGGCTGTAGAGGGGGAGCCCAGTCGAGGGGTCGACGCCGTGGCCGACCGGGAGGGCGTCCTGGGCGTCGCCCCTGACGCCGTGCTCTGGGCCGAAGACGGCCCTCAGCCCCACGCCGGGGCGATCGTGCAGGGCGTCGATGGTTGGGGTGAGGCCCACGGTCACGCCGGTCTGGTTGGTGACCAGGCCGACTCTTAGGCCACGCAGATACTTCTTCGGGTTTTCCAGGAGGACGTCTACGCCTGCCTTCACGGTCAAGCGGACGCCTCCATCTTCTCCAG
>CAZYUK010000180.1:0-3548 GCA_964650675.1 uncultured Candidatus Bathyarchaeia archaeon | reverse complement strand
TGGCGATAAGGTCTACCCATCGACACCGAACACCGAGAAGGTCCGCCCCTCCACCCAGCACTCGGTCTCGGCCTCTGAGACAGCGACCCTTCTGGAGATGAAGAAGGAGAGCAGGCATTTCACGATCTACTTCCACGAGAAAGATAACAAGATGGCCGCCCTCTTCCTGCTCGACTCAGAGAAGGCCCACGACGCCGTCGCCAAGCTCTACGGGGGGGACGCTAGGCTCAGGATCAGGCTCTTCATGACCTACAACGGGACAGAGTACGCGATACTCGGCGGCAACCCCGAGGCGGCCTACGCCGAGGGGGTGAGCGCCGGAGGTGTCGCCGTTGAGGCAGGGGACGAGATCAACTACCTCAGGCCGGTCCCGCCGAGCGAGACCCAGGTGATCGACGTCGCCTTCCCAATACACGAGCTCGGCCACGCGATGCTCCGCCAGCTCTACCCCGGCATCTACAGGAACTGGGAGCAGTGGTTCAACGAGTGTATGCCCCTCGCCAGGATGGCGTGGCTTGACGATGAGTGGGCGTCTCCGAACAGGACGCCGTTCGACGCCTCGCCGACGGCCCAGCTCAGGGAGCCCCTCCTGGGGGGTTCGCCCGCCGTCATCCCCCTCACCACGCTCGCGGGCATGGACTGGGGCTCACTGAACTCCTCCCTCCAGATGCTTGACTCAGGGGAGGGTATATCATTCCACTTCTATGTCTGGTCTAGGTACGAGGACGGCTTCAGGAGGCTCCTGGTAGAGTACGGCAAGGGCGTCCCCCTGGCGACCGCCGTAGAGCGCGCCTTCGGGCTGACCTACGCGGACCTCGAGAGGGAGCTATGGGCCACCGCACTCAAGGCCGCGCTCAACTGCGACTCGACAGAGGCCGTGGTCTCCAAGGTCCGCAGGGAGGGGGTCGACGCCTCCGTCGCCGAGGGTCTGATCGATGAGGACCCCTTCCTGGCCTCGCTGGTCGCCTACGCGCTGGAGGCTAAGGAGGGGGCCGGCCCCGTGCGCCTCTCCCTAGGCACCCTCGCCGCCGGGGTCCAGGCGAAGGCAGACCTCCCCGCGACGCCGCTCGCCTCGATCAGCCTCAGCCCGGCTCAGAGGGTCGACAATGTGACGATAACGGTGCAGGAGATCGAGCCAGCGTGGATCAGCCCCACGGTGAAGGGCGAGTTCTACTGCTACCTGTCTGTCAACTGCTCCGCAGGCTCGATCGGGCCGGTGACGCTGACGCTGAGGGTCGAGAACACCTGGCTAACCGGCCACGACTTGAACGCCTCTTGGATCGTCGTGTCTAGGCTTCAGGACGGCGCCTGGTCCCCCCTACCCACGAGCGTTATGGGCCGAGACGCCGGAAATACATACCTCTCGGCGGAATCATCCGGCCTGTCAACCTTCGCCATAACGGCCGAGAGGGTCGAGGAGGAGCAGCCCTCCCCCAACATCGACTGCTGGGTCTCGTCCACCGCCTTCGGCTCTCCCCAGACCTCTTTCCTTGTCACGGACGGCATCCACCCGACCGTCTCCAATTCCGGCTCCGGAGAGCCGCTCATCAGGGTGGCGCTCACGGACGTTGAAGGGGCTATATTGGTCGATAGGAGATACAACGCCCCGCCCGGCCTAACGGGGTATGGTGATTATAACCCGGATAAGTCCCTCGTGGCGGGTTCCTACGCCGTCAAGGTCTGGAATGGGGACATCCTGCTTAAACGCATCGACATCTCCCTATCCACGCTCACGCCGCCGGTCAATGAGACGGAATCGTCCAAGCCCAGCAACCAGACGAGCCCAAACCAGCCGCCCGAGCAGAAGTCCGGCTGCGTAATCGCTACGGCGACCTACGGCTCCGAGCTCGCCCCCCAGGTCCAGTTCCTCAGGGGATTCAGGGACGGCCTGGTGATGAAGACCCTCGCGGGCCGCAGCTTCATGACCGTCTTCAACGCCTGGTACTACTCGTGGAGCCCCGGCGTGGCGGAATCGATCTCCTCAGACCCCTCGGCGAAGGCCCTGATGAGGGTTGTCTTGCGGCCCCTCCTCAGCATCCTCGAGCTCTCAACCGCCACCTACGGCCTTTTCCCATTCAACAGTGAGCTCGGCGTGGTCTCGGCCGGGCTTGTCGCCTCCTCGCTGATAGGCCTCGTCTACGTGGCTCCCCCTGCTACGTTGTTGGCTGTGGCGGTGCGCAGGCGCAGGGGGTCCATCCTACCCCCGAGGAAGGTGGTTTTCCTGACGATCCCCTGGGCGGCGGGCATGGCCTTGCTGGCGATCGGGGAGGCGCTTTCACTGCCCGCCGTGCTGATGGCAGCGACGGCCTCACTCGTCCTCATGACGGCGGGGATCGTGGCTGGTTTCGTCTCATTATATGTCGCTCGCCCTCTTCATAAGCACCCTGCGTCGACCTCCGCCGGTAGTCGCCGCCCGGAGACCCAGGAAAATCCTCCGATCCAAAAAAGGAGCCTGAAAACAAAAAAACGTGGCGACGACGACTACCACCCCCCCCCCACGCGCACGCACGACAAGATGGTGCGGGGGGTGGGGTTCGAACCCTACCCTATGTGGAGATATCTCCCGTAACATTCCCTTTTTTATCCACATAAGTCTATAATCCAACCATTTTTAGATTTAATAGCGAACTGGGAAGTGAGTTTTAACCTATCTTTTGCTAATTAAAAGATATACCAAAATATTCTTTTCAAAAACGGTTTTTTACTCCCTCTTAATATGATGAGTTGATGAAAGGCTATGGACTTGTTCAGCCTTAAAGGCAAGGTGGCAATCGTCACAGGAGGAAACGGGGGCATAGGATATAGAATTGCCCGCGGCTTAGCCAGCGTAGGAGGAAACGTAATCATCGCTGCTCGCAACTCATCGAAGACGGCTAAGGCGGCGGAAGGCATCAGAAGAGACTACGGGGCCAAGGTTTTAGAGCTGGGCGTCGACGTGAGACGAGAGAACCAGATCTCATCCATGGTGGAGAAGACCTTGGAGTTCTTCGGCAGAATCGATGTCCTCGTTAACAATGCGGGCATCAACATCCGGAAGATGCCCCAGGACCTGAGCTCCGACGAGTACGATGAGGTGATGGAAGTGAACCTGCGAAGCGCCTTCCTGTGCTCTAAGGCCGTCTACCCGGCCATGAAAGAGGCGAGGGGAGGCAAGATCATCAACATAGGGTCGATGACTTCGCTGTTCGGCGGAGGCAAACTGATGGCCTATGGGGCTAGCAAGGGAGGCGTCGTGGCCATGACTCGAGCCCTAGCGGTCGCCTGGGCGTCGGACAATATTCAGGTTAACGCCATACTGCCGGGTTGGATTGACACGGATCTAACAATAAAGGCGCGCGTGGAGTTGGAGGGCCTCAATGAGAGAGTGTTAAGCAGGACGCCTATGGGGAGGTGGGGGAGGCCTGAGGACCTGCAGGGTACGGCGATCTACTTGGCGACAGCTGCGTCTAACTTCGTCACCGGCGTGGCTCTTCCAGTCGACGGCGGTTACTCTGTGAGTGTTTAATACGTGCGCGTCCTCAATTTCCTTTGTACGGATACTATTATAT
>CAZYUK010000179.1:0-3645 GCA_964650675.1 uncultured Candidatus Bathyarchaeia archaeon | reverse complement strand
TTATATCACTAAAGCCACCCTACCACTGTGAGGACAGACTGGTGACAACAGAAGAGGGACCTGTTTCCAAGATAACGTTCAAATCCATGCCCGATTTCAAGTTCATCGCAGCGTACCAGGCCTACACTAAGTCCTTCGACAACGCGAAGGACGATGAGCAGAGGAAGACGTTGAACGAGACCATCTCGAAGCTGTACGAGAACAAGATCAGCTACCCCCAGTTCTACGGGGAGGTGAACCGCTTCATAGAGGGCGCCGAGAGGGGCGGCGAGTTCAGGCGGGCCAGGATAGAGGGGCAGAGGAAGAGAGACTACCAGCGGGACGAGAGGAAGAAGGATCGGTCCTCCAGATATAGAAGCTGAGAAGCCGCCTTCGAGAGGCTGAGGCGTCTGAGAAATTTCTTGATTCCACCATACCCCACCTATCCCACGCGCAAAACCTATCCCAGGTGGCGGTGTACACCACTATGCCTGATCCCTCAAAACGCTTCAAGGGCTGAAAAAGGGTAGAGATGAAGTTACTCTAGGAACGCCTTAACGAGGTCGTTGTCCGAGAGGGTGCCGACCACGCCCTCGTCCCCGATGATGAGGATATGGTCGATGCCTGCGATAGCCATCACCCTGATGGCGTTGGCGATCGTCTCGTCCTCGCCGAGGGTTATGCAGACCTGCGTCCCCGTCAGGCCGCAGGCCTCCATGAACTCCGTAGCCTGGGCACCCTTCATGATCTCGGCCACCCTCACATCCCTTACATCTATCGGGATCTTCTCCAGAAGGTCCTTCCCGAGGACGTAGGCCCTCACCGCGCCGAAGAGGTCGCCTGCCGTGACCAGGCCCCTCACCTCCCCCTCAGCCGTCCTGACAACGACGACATCCTTCTTCTTCTCAGCCATCTTCGCAGCGACGGAGTGGAGGTCCTCGTCCGGGCCCACAATCAGGGGATTCCTCTTCATGAACTTCTTGATCGGCCTGTCCAGATCCAAAACGACACCTGATCTTCCCTTTCAAGGGCGACTAATAAAGGTGAACGAGCGTGCACTATTCTCTCCTTTCGCTATCAACTTTCTCATCTGATGGTTGAGGACTCGGCTGGATTCTCGGCTTGTCCTTCACGAGGATGAGTATCATGACGCCATCTATGAGGGCCACGACGAGGTTCATTAGTATGGGGACGTCGAAGCCGTAGGCGTCGAAGAGGGCTCCACCGATGAGGGGGGCCGGTAAGCCGATGAGGCCCCTGAAGGTCGAGTAGCTGCCGAGTGCCTGCGCCCTCTCCTCAGGGTCCACATTGGCGGCGATCCAGGCCTGCTCCGCCGGCATCCAGAAGGCGTTCGCCACACCCAGGATCAGGTGCGCCGCAAGCACGACCTCGAACTGCTTCGAGTAGATCATCATCCCGAGCATGATGCAGGCCGTGAACTGGGAGACCGCCAGGAACCTGCTGTAGCCGAACCTGTCGGCGAGCCTTCCCAGAGGTACCTGGCCGACGGCCATCGCGAGGGTCATCGCCGTCGTGTACAGCCCTATCATGGCGCCCGTGTAGTCGTACCCCTTACTCAGCATGCCGTTGAGGATCCTCACACCCATGCCGAAGGCCACCAGGTCCAGCCCCATGGCGATGTAGTAGCCCCTCAGCCTCTTTGGAGGATTCAGGGCCTTGGCGAAGGCTGCAACCGCCTTGCCCCAGTCGATCTTCCTCGACTCGCCTGCCATCGTCTCCGGTAGCCTGAGCCAGACCATGATGAGCGAGGCGAGGCCGAAGCCAGATGCCGCCGTATACACCCAGCCGTACCCGAACGCGTCGGCGATGTAGCCGGCACCGAGGGCGCCCAGAAGGCCGAACCCAGTGTAGCAGGCACCTACCACGCTATAGACGAAGGCTAGGCGTTCCTTCTCAGCCGATTCGGCGACGACGCTGCTCCATACCGAGTACAGTGCGTTGGAGAGCCCGTTCAGTATCATGCCGACGAAGAGCAGTTGCCAGCTCCTGGCGAGGAGGAACATCAGGCCTGAGGCCAGCATCAGCGTCTCCCTGAGCATCACCATTATCTTCCTCCCGACGGCGTCCGAGACGCTGCCGAATGAGGGCTCGGTGAGTATCCTCGTTAAGTCGGTGAGGCTCTCGAGGCTGCCGACGGCCTTCATGTCGAGGCCGAGGCTCACTGCGAAGGGCTGCCAGACGACTGTGCGGAGGTTATCCCTGACTCCCCTGAGGGCCGAGATGATTGAGAGGGTGATGAGCCTTCGTTTCGATTGCACTCTACCCAAACCCATCATCCTCCTCCAGAGAGGCTCGTCAGCCCGACTGAATCTTCGGCGAGATATTTTAGTCTACCGAATAATCTGCCTAGGCGAGGATCTTCGAGGCTGGGGAGCCTTGAGGCGTCCGGCCAGCCTCAGCATCCTGAGGGCGCTGAAGGTTATCCATTTACTCTCCTTTCTCCTCGTGCCGAACCTAGGTTCTTCCGAGCCTCTGGATCGTCTTTGGGTCGTCCGAGCACCTCGACGAGCGCATTATACTTGACGAGTGGGGGTGTCGTCATCAAGCAGCCAGGCGATCAGGTCGTTGTAGCCGTCCAAGCTCGCAACCGCTCACCCCTCCTGGCCTCCGAAGGACCAAGCATATTTCAATTTTAGACGCCTATTTCTTCATCAGGGCCGTGAGAGCGACCAGGAGGAAGGCTATCCCCCCGAAGATCTCGCTTCCAGTGATCCACCAGACAACAGCCCCGACGATGAGGGCCGGCACGAAGAACAGGAGAGTGCCAACGATGAGGATGATTATTCCTCCGACGATGAGGAGTGTGATCAAGGCGCCTATGATGAGAATCGGGCTGACGAGGAGATCCTCAAAGTACCTCTGAGCCACCGCGAGGTTGATGAATGGAAGCATCATGACCCCTGATCTCAATTTTCATCCGACCTTTATTACGGCTTCCCTTTCAATGCCAAATTCCCAATCACTCGTCTGGCCCCGAAGCGGTCTTCGAAGATTCTTTATGTGTGAACACATTTGAACACCCCATATTTTAAAAACTGAGGCAATCGATGTTAATCCGTTCGGTATGCCCCTCAACATTGAGCGCGCGAGGCAGCTGATGCATATGGCGGGAGTGGACGCCGTAATAGCCTCCTCCACCCCGAATGTCTACTACATCTCCGACTTCTGGAGCATGGGGATGCAGCTCGGCTGCGGCACCCAGTCATACGCCCTCCTTCCCCTCGACAGTGAACCGGCCATAGTAGCGCCCCTAAACGAGGCCGACATCGTCGTCCAGAGCGGATCATGGGTCAAGGACGTGAAATACTACGGCTGCCTGAACATGAAGACGACCCCGAACGCCGCCGCCTCCGAAGTCACCAAGGGGATCATGGATGCGACCAAGAAGGACGTCGAGCAGTCATCATGCGACTCCCTTGTGGCCGCCGTCACAAGCAGGGGGCTCCAAAAAGAAGAAGATCGCCTACGACACCTCAGGCGTGACGCCTTCCAGGTACGAGAACGTGCTGAAGAGTCTACCAGAAGTCAAGTTCGTCGACGGCGCCGATCTCCTCATGGAGATAAGGATGGTGAAGGGCCAGGTGGAGGTCGACAGGATACAGAGGGTGACCGAGATCACGGAGAAGTCGATGGAGGACGCGCTGG
>CAZYUK010000178.1:0-3699 GCA_964650675.1 uncultured Candidatus Bathyarchaeia archaeon | reverse complement strand
GCCCTAGAGCCCCTCCTTCTCCTCCTTGAGCGTGTACATCCAGTAGCCCAGGCTGACCTGCCAGACGCTGACGCAGAGGGCGGAGATGGCCTCTGGGAGGGCGACGCCCCGCCAGGGGAGCATCCAGATGACGATGCCGAGGGCGGCGGCGCTCCATGCGAGGATGGCGAAGCGCCTCATGTTCCCCCTCCAGTGGTAGACCCCCATTATGGCGAGCATGACGGCGAGGCTGGTGAAGAAGGCGAAGCTGACGACGTAGTGCCAGGGTTCTATGGTCTCGTTGATGACGCCTATCAGGATGAGGAGGACGGATGAAGCGAGGTGGACGGCGCTCCCCGCCATACCGACTGTGCTTCCCTTCGTCAGCTCGAAGAGGCCGGCGCTGAACATCATCATCACCGCCCCCGTCATGGGGAGCCCGGAGTTGAATAGGATCGCCTCGAAGCCGTCTACGCCCAGGTCGCTGAGGGCGTTCAGGGTCCAGCTGAACCAAGGCGCCTGGCTGATGGCGAGGAAGACCATGATGAAGCCGACGACCGGCGTGAGCATGCCGAAGAAGCCGCAGAGGCGGAGTATCCTGACGTTCATGGTGGACTATAGGGGGGACGAGGATTCAAGTTTTACCTTTAATCCCGAAATGTTTTAATTTATCAGGCGCGCGCAGTCGATGCACATCGATTTTAGGTGACTATTTCATTGCAGACGCTCTCGAACCAGTCATCACGCGAATTTGATAACGTTTAATAACACTTTCTCCCGAAGATTAATTAGAGGTTCAGAAGATGAAGAGCTTCGTTAAGGTCTACGGTCCCCCGCTTCTGAAGGCCATCAAGGCCCTCGAGAAGGTCGCGATCGGGTTGCCCGAGGTCTGCATATGGGACACATTCATCGCCTACTCGCCCCAGGTCAACAGCTATGAGGGCGTATCGGGCTACTTCGCTGAATTCGGCGTCGCCGAAATGGGCAAGGTGTCGGAAAAGAGGTGCAGCACGATCATCAGCAAATCTGGCGAGAGCCTAGGCGAGTACGACTTCTTCTTCGAGTGGTTCAAGAAGCCGACGATGAACGAGCTGAATAACCTCATCGAGAAGGTCGATGAGGCCCTCGCGCCCCTCGGTGTCAAGTACACGCTTACCACGAAGTGAGACCCTCAAATTTTTTCTACTTTCACGTGGCCGCATAGTGGATAATTTGGACGAATCTTTCGAGGGGTAGCTGCTCGGGCTGCTGGTGCGCGCGAGCGTCCCTCAGGAGGGCCGCTGAGCCTACTTCAGGTACGTCCTCACGCCCCTCGACTCGAGGAGCCTCGAGAAGCCCGAGGACCTTATCGCCGTGACAAGCGCGTAACCCATCACCGAGACGGCGACGAGGCTGCTGAGGGTTAGGCTCACCATCATCGCCGCCCAGACGGGGAGGCCAAAGCCGATCTCAGGCGGGGGGAAGAAGACCCACAGGTAGCCGCCAACGACGAAGCCGATCACCAGCGAGCCAGCAAAGCAGGCAGGAAGAAGCCTCGCCCTGAGCCTGAAGATCAGGGCCGCCGCCAGCAGGTTCGCCAACGGGCCCAGGACGACATCGAGGGGGCCCAGGAAGTAGTAGGCGTTCCCGACGAGGGCGCCCAGACTCACGCCGAAGACGACAGGCCAGCCGAGGAGGGCCGCCAGCGGAATCAAGCAGTCGGCGACCCTGAGCTGGATGGGACCAAAAGAAACAGGGGCGAGAACTATGACCAAGGCCGCGTAGAGCGCGGCCACGACAGCCGTCAGGCTTATCTCTCTCACGTTCAACTCTATTGCCTCCCTTCACCGGGGTTTCTACGGCGGAATCGGGTGGGAGGCCCCACTCACCCGCCGACAATAGAGAGTTTATCGGAGGATATATTGCTTCCTTTGAGGGAAGGTCGGTCAGGGCTCCTCGTCGATAGGCATCCATGGCACTATCCTTATCGACGGTTCGTGGAGGCCGTTCAGGATAGCCGCGTTCAGGAGAAGGGGCGTCAGAGACTCGATCCACTTCGAGTTCTCAAGAGGCCCGACCCTGAGGGGGCGGAGGTTGGGTATGTCCCGCACGATGCTGGAGACCTTGCTCACGGCGAGCTCGTCGTCCCCTGCTATCAGCACGTCGAGGTTGAGGATGGAGTCCAAGTTGCTGAGGTAGGGGGCAGGCACAGTCTGGAAGGCCGACACGACCTTCGCCGGCCACGCAACCTCCTGTATGAACTCCGCTGCAGACTTTTCAGAGACTGCCTGCCCCTCCACGGCGATCGGTGTCCAGTAGAATAACTTCTTCCTCCTCGTCATAGGGACTACGCATGAGACGACGATGTGCTCCGCTCTAATCCGCCCTCTCAGGCCCCTCAGGAAGCCGACGGCTACCTCCGGAGGCAAAGACTCGATAACGAGCTCGGAGCCCTCCACGGCCTCCTCGTTCAGCACGCCCGTTATGCTGCCCTTCATGCCGGACTGGTAGAAGCCCATTGCAAGCCTTGTGAGACTGGACGCAACCCTCCTTGCCTTCTCCCCGTCCCTGGAGCCGACGAGTATGTCGTGTTTTAAGGATAGCCGGAGGGCTAAGCCTCTCCCCATGTTCCCCGTCCCGCCTAGGATCCCTATCCTCATAAGACTTACCCTAAGGCCAAATGGGGAGCCGAGGAATATCAACAACACCTTTTAGGACGCAGCGCGCGCGATGTTGGAAGAGTCCTCGGAGGGGCTCATGCAGCGTTCCAGTTTAAACCAGTATCTTGAATCCATCTTCAGTGTGTAGGAGCCATCACCTTACAAGGGAATATAACAGCCTTCGGGCATGCATCAGTCAGGGCTCGCTAAAGGGGGGTTAACGGGTTTCCTCACCTTTCTCCCAAGTCGCTTTCAGCCCCCCTGCATAGGGAGCCCCACTCTCCAACTTTAATATCCCCATTCTAATTGATCAGTCATGGAGACCATCGACCTCAAGAAGGAGCTTAAGAGGTTCTACACTGCCAAGACCAGACCGGAGATGATCGACGTCCCTGAGGGCAGGTTCCTGGCGTTCGACGGCAGGGGCGAGCCAGGCGGGGAGGAATACACGATCGCCCTGAACGCCCTCTACGGCGTCGCCTACACCCTGAAGTTCGGCCTGAAGAAAAGTAAAATCGCCGACTTCACGGTCATGGGGCTCGAGGGGCTATGGTGGTGGGACGACCCGACCATCGTATGGCTAGAGGACGCGCCGCCCAGGGAGACCTGGAACTGGAAGTCGATGATAAGGATGCCGGACCTGGTGACCGAGGAGATGGTGGAGGCCGCTAAGGCCGAGGTAAGGGGGAAGAGGGGCCCTGCCGTCGACAGGGTCAAACTCGAGCCTCTCAACGAGGGGCTCTCAGCCCAGATACTCCACGTCGGACCGTACAGCGACGAGCCGAGAAGCCAGAAGATACTTCACGCCTTTATAGAGGAAAAGGGTTACAGGCTGAGGGGGCGCCACCACGAGATCTACATAGGTGACCCGCGGAGGACGGCGCCCGAGAGGTTGAAGACGATCCTTAGGCACCCGGTGGAGAAACGATAAACTGATCGTCACCATCTAAATACTCCGGCCACGTCTAGAGGTGCGTAGATCCTCCGGGGACAGAGCTTGATCGACTACCACGTGCACGAGCGCCACTCCAGGGATACCAGTTCAGCGACCGTCGAGAACTACGTCAGGGCGGCGGAGGAG
>CAZYUK010000177.1:0-3701 GCA_964650675.1 uncultured Candidatus Bathyarchaeia archaeon | reverse complement strand
GGGTCATTGGGATGAAAAAAGGTGGATGGATGAGATATATCTCTTTTTTACCCGTAGCCCGATGGTACGACGATGTCGCCCGCTATGATGAGGTCCCTGGCTTCCTTGACCTTAGTGATAACATCGGTTGGGAGCGGAACGTGCTGGAAGTTGAACACCTCCTCCCACAGGGACTCCTCCTCCGGGAGCCTGCACATGCCGACCCAACCTTCCTTTAGACCGCCGCTGTAGAATCCTGGCTGGAACTTGCCGACGAGTGCGTCGAGTATCATCTCGTACACCGCCTCATCGACCCTCTTCGTCGCGCTTGCCTTGATCTCCGGGTACAGGTAGCACTGGCACAGGTCGACGCCGATGCCTAGGACGCCCTGTTCGTGAGCAGCCTCGAGTGCCCCCAAGCCGCTCTTCCCAGCCGCCTGGTAGATGGCGTCGTTGCCGCCCTCGACCAATGCGGTCGCCAGCTCCTTAGCCGTCCCTGGGTCTCCGAATCCTCCTACGAAGACGGGCGCCGATACCGTGACGCTCGGGTTAGCCCACTTTGCACCCGCCTCGTAGCCCACGAAGAAGTCCCTGATGAGGGGGATGTCTATCCCGCCGAAGCCGATTTTACCTGTCTCGGTCATCATGCCGGCGACGACTCCGACGAGGAATGAGCCCTCGTTAGCCCTGAATGTGAGGGAGGCCACGTTTGGCTTGTCCACAACCATGTCGATTAAGATGAAGTTCTGGTCAGGATACTCGTCGGCGACTACGGCCAGGCCCTCAGCCTGATCGTATCCGATGCAGACGATGAGCATGTACTCGCCGGACCTGGCGAAGTCACGCTGATAGCCCTCGAACTCGGCTATCTCCTTGGGCTCGACGTAGTCGAACAGGATGCCCAGCTCGTCCTTCGCCTTCTGTACTCCGGCGTAGGAGATGTCGTTGAAGGATTTGTCTCCGAGGCCGCCCGTTGCGAGGATGAGGCCGACCTTCTTTGGGGCCGTAAGCTCCGCAATCTGGGCCTGGGCCGCTGACAGGTCGGACTGAGCCTCCGCCAGAGAAGCCTTGTCCGCGTCGCTCTGAGCCTTCAATGCGTCGTACGTGGACTTGGCCACGTAGTTTGACAATGAGACGGGAGGATTCACGACTGGGTATATGAACCATCCGGCGCCAGCGCCGATGACGAGACCTATTATTGCGTACGTTAAGATCTTAGTTGTCTGAGACATAGATTCACCTCAAGACAGATGAAGTATATTCTTAATGCTTAAAAAATTCTCTAGAGCCGTTTTTTTCCGGTTCTGATGTGGAAAAACATTATTTTCGGATGGTTTCGCCGGCATTTTTGTAATGGAACTGTCGCATCATCTCCATCGGAAAGTAACAGGAATCGAATGAGACAAAAGTCAATTCAGATCAGCAGCAATACTTTAAACGGCGAGGCGTACGGTGTATCAAAGGGTCAGCGATGCCCGGCATGATAGTAGTCTTCGAGGGGCTTCCGGGATGCGGCAAGTCCTCGATCGCCCGCGACGTCGCGAAGAAGATCCAGAACTGCGTCGTCATGCCCGAGGTCAGCGAGCTCGCGGCGGCGAAGGGCTTCGAGGTCGCGGACAGGGCGAGCATAGGAACCGAGACCTGGTTCCTCACCCAGTACTACACGAGGGGGACCGAGGCTAAGAGGCTCAGGGCTGAGGGAAAGACGGTCATAGAGGACCGTAACTACGCGAGCAGCCTCGCCTTCGGCTTCGCCAACTTCGTCGCCAGCAACAACCCGAGCATATTCATGCACTTCCCGAGCTACATAGTGAACAAGGCGGTGGGCACCCTCGTGGAGCCCGACGCATACATCTTCTTCATGATACCAGTCTCGGAGTCGGTGAAGCGGCAGGATTCGAGGGAGGAGATGAGGGAGGAGCTGAAGACGGGGAACGTTGCCGTGCTCAAGGACTGCGCCAGGTTCTACAGGGCGTTCTTCACGATACTCGAGCCTGAGGTACCACTCTACGAGATAGACGCGACGCGGCCGAGGGAAGTCGTCCTCGAGGATGTCCTCCGGATACTCGAGGAGCTGGGCAAGAAGAACAGCTGCCAGTAGAACGAACCTACACCTTCCTCATCCCGGTCAAGAGATGGTAAGTCTGAGGGGCAGGGCTCGACGATGAAGGGGTCACCTGTTTCGGGCAGGAAGCTTCTTCTGATGGGAAGCTCGGCTTTCAAGGCCGATGAGCTGCCGGCGCCTGTGAGGGAGAGGATCGACGAGGCGATTGCTCTGAACGTGTCGATGATCGTGGCTGAGGCGCATGGAGCCTGCAGGCGTTTCCAGGACTACCTGAGGTCGAAGGGCTACAGGAACGTCGTCGTTGGGCACGCTAGGAGCATCCGGTACAATGCAGGTGACTGGAGGACGGTTCGGTACGGCACCAATCTGAAGGAGAGGGAAACGAGGATGATCGAGGACTGCGACTCAGCGATCGTCATTTGGGTGGATGGGAGCAGCGTGATAGCTGAGAACCTCGAGCGGCTGAGGAGGCTGGGGAAGCCGACACTCGTCTACGAGTACTCGACGACGAGCGGCGATGAGAGGTTCGGCGAACTCGATCCCAAGAGAACCTACGATAGCTACTACGACTGGAAGGAGCATCTCAGTAAGAGGAAGCGATCCGTAGAAAATCGCTAGCTTGAGATATTTAGAATCAAACCGATAGGCTTCGAGCGTACGCCAAGCCTAAGCTCTATGGTTCCGATATGCCCAGGCAGTTCTCGCCTTTCCCCAAGCATCCTATCACGCAGTAGAACTCGCCGGGCTCGTCGCCCACGGTCTTGAAGCCGTGCTCCTCGTCCGCCGGGAAGTAGGCCACGTCCCCGACGCCCAGGGTCACGCCCTTCTTTGAGCCCAGCACCTGTAGGCGTCCCCTGGTCACGGCGATCTCCTGCTCCCAAGGATGCTTGTGGGGGTTCATGTATCCGTGCGGCGCTATGACGAAGTAGCGGAGGGCGAAATTATGGAGGTACTCAGCGCCGCCGGTCCTCCTCTCCGATATCC
This sequence comes from uncultured Candidatus Bathyarchaeia archaeon, assembly GCA_964650675.1. GTDB lineage: Archaea > Thermoproteota > Bathyarchaeia > TCS64 > TCS64 > UBA8941. The sequence continues at coordinate 673 of CAZYUK010000177.1, read as the reverse complement.
ATCTTATAGTGACGCCCTCGGCGTCCTGCCCGTAGGCCTCCTTTACGTCGTAGCCCTTGATCTCACGGATGTTTTTGACTATCATCCCGGTGCCCTCTCCCCCTGAGTAGGCATTGAGCCGTGGCGGCTTTAAACCTATTTCAGATCGTTATCACGGTCTTGGCCGAGGTTGCGAGGTCAAGGAAGGTTGCGTAGCCTATGATTGTCATGCCTTCCTCAAGGTTTTCCGGTTTTATTCCTCGTCTCCTGGCGGCCTCCTCGCAGACGTAGAGCTTGACCTCTTTCTTCTTCAGGATCGCCTTGAATCTCCGATCCATCTCCTCCCCGATCTTGGCGCATGTCCCCCTCTTCCCCAGTATGGCCCCGTCGGTGAAGAGGAACACCGTGGCGTTCATCCCCATGGCCGCCGCCGTCTCGACGATGTAGAGGAGGGAGGATAGCCGCCCCTCCTCCTCGGGCCCCCATCCGTAAACGAAGACGATATCCCTCGACAATCTGCCTCACCCTCAGCATCCCGATGCGATGCACAGCATCTTCGGTAGGCCGCTGAGTTTACACACTACCCCGCGTGCGGTACTTTTGCCTCTCTTAAACATGTCGTCGAATTGGTCGGTGTCCAGTTTAAACTGGTCTCTTATCGTCTTAACCATCGGCAAGGTTTCCCATTTTAGAT
>CAZYUK010000176.1:0-3713 GCA_964650675.1 uncultured Candidatus Bathyarchaeia archaeon | reverse complement strand
GTCCTGGAGGCTTGAGGCATGAGCAGCATAGTTCGTTCGTTCAGGCCGGAGGTCGACCAGACAAAGTGCGTCAAGTGCGGCCTCTGCCAGCAGTTCTGCCCCGAGGGCACCGTCATGCTCTCGGACGAGGGTGTCGTCTTCGACTACAGGTTCTGTAAGGGGTGCGGCGTCTGCGGTAACGAGTGCAGGATCAAGGCGATTACGATGGTGAGGGAGGTCTAAACATGAGCTTCACTAGGATGATGGAGGGCAACGAGGCGGCGGCGTGGGGCGCTCTGCTCAGCAGGGCACAGGTCGTCCCCGCCTACCCGATCACGCCCCAGACGGAGCTTATCAGCAGCATAGCCTCGCTGATAGCGGAGGGGAAGATGAAGGCCGAGTACATCAAGGTCGAGGGCGAGCACACAGCCATGGCGGCGGCGGTCGGCGCATCGGCCGCGGGTGCCAGGGTCTTCACCGCCTCCAGCAGCCAGGGCATAGTGTTCATGGAGGAGGCTCTCTGGATGCCGCCCGGGATGAGGCTGCCGATAGGGATGTGCATGGTGAACAGGGCTATCGCCCCGATCGGGGGACTGAGGCCGGACCACAACGACTCCCTCCTCCAGAGGGACAACGGCTGGATTCAGCTATACTGCGAGAACAGCCAGGAGGTCCTAGACACCATAATAATGGGCTACAGGGTGGGAGAGGACAGGCGCATCTACCTCCCCGTGGCCACATGCTACGACGGCTACTTCGTCTCGGCGACGGCGACGCCCACTACAATCCCGGCTCAGACGGACGTAGACGAGTTCCTCCCGCCGTACAAGCACGAGATGTACAGCCTGCTCCCTGAGGACTGGAAGCCCCGACCATACAGCGAGAACATCGCCAAGGCCCGGTACGAGGTTCAGCAGGCCCACGAAAGGGCCAAGAAGGTGATTGAGGACGTGGACAAGGAGTACAAGAAGCGCTTCGGCCGGGGTTACGACGGCGCACTGGAGGAGTACAACTGCGACGGGGCTGAAGCCGTCCTGGTGACGATGGGCTCCATGACCGGGACCGTCAGGGATGTCATCGACGAGCTGAGGGTGAAAGGGAAGAAGATCGGGCTGGTGAAGCTCCGCTGCTTCAGGCCCTTCCCCACCGAGGAGCTCCAGAGACTCGCGAAGAAGTACAACGCCATAGCCGTCGTCGACAGGAACACGAGCTACGGCTCAGCCGGAGGCGGCATAGTCTCCATGGAGGTGGCGAGGGCCCTCTACGCCCTCGAGGACAGGCCGCTCCTGCTTAACTTCCACGTCGGCCTAGGGGGCACGGACGTGACTATGCGCCAGATAGAGTACATGGCGGACAAGACGCTGAAGGCGGTAAAGGCGGGAAGGGTTAAGGAGGCCGTGGATTGGGTCGAGCTGAAGGACCTAGGACCGGTGATGTAGGATGATGTTGGACAACAAGTTCGACGAGTATTATGAGAAGAACTTCTACCAGGGCGGCACAACCTGCTGCCCGGGGTGCGGTGGACCGCTGCTCTGGAGGATGATCCTCGAGGCGCTGGGGCCGAACACCATAGTCTACGGCGACGGGCCGTGCGCCATGTGCGCGATAAGGAACATCAAGCTGCCCACGTTCAGCATCCACTTCAGCTTCATCGCGGACGGCTCCACGGGCATACTGGCGGCGCTGAGGGCGAGGGGGAGGCAGGACATAACCGTGATCTCCTCCGGTGGGGACGGCGCCACGGGCGACATCAGCCTGGGCAAGGTCTCGGCCGCGGCGGAGAGGAACGAGAACATGATCCAGATCTGCGTGGACAACGAGGCTTACATGAATACGGGGATCCAGAAGAGCGGGCTGACTCCGTTTGGAGCCTGGACGACGACGACGCCGACGGGGAAGGAGAACAACAAGAAGGAGATACCGATGATCATAGCCGCCCACAGGGTCCCGTACGTGGCGACCGCGTCGATCTCCTACCCACATGACCTCAAGGCGAAGATCGCGAAGGCTAAGGGCATAGAGGGATTCAAGTACATCCACACCGTGATACCATGCCCGACGGGATGGCGCTTCGACCCCGCGAAGAGCGTCGAGGTGACACGACTCGGCGTCGACACCTGGGCCTGGCCACTATACGAGATAGAGAGGGGGACGATGAAGATCTCGGCGAAGCCCGAGCAGAAGCCCATCAAGGAGTACCTGAGCGCGCAGGGCAGGTTCAGGCAGATGAAGCCCGAGCAGATAGAGTACCTCCAGAAGGAGATAGACTCCAAGAGGGTCACCCTTCTGGAGAGCAACGGCAAGAGGCTCTTCCTCTAACCCCCCCCTCTTTAATATCCTTTCCGAGCCAGTCTTATCCCATGGAGCCGTTCGCCGTCGTAGGCCACGTTTCGATAGACAGGATCGTGACCGGTGACGGCGAAAGGACTCAGCTCGGCGGTCCGCCCACCTACGTATCCCTGATAACACACCTCCTCGGCGGGGAACTGAAGGTCTGCACGAAGGTCGGAGACGACTTCCCCCCGGAGTATGCGGATAGCCTCTCTTCGAGAGGGATCGACGTCGGCGGATGCGTCGTCCCAGGCGCCGAGACGACGCGGTTCGTCCTCGACTACACGGCTGAGGAGAGGCGCCTCTCAGTGCCGAGCGTCTGCGAGGAGATCGGGCCCGAGGACGTCAGGGGACTCCTAGACGCCGTCCTGCTCGCCCCGATCATCCAGGAGATACCGGGGGAGACGTTGAAAGCCCTTGAGGCCGATACGTTCGCCCTCGATCCCCAGGGCTTCCTGAGGAGGCGCCTCCCCGACGGCTCCGTCGAACACATCCATTGGCTTGATAAGGGGCTCATCCGCAGACTTATGATCCTGAAGACCTCTAGGAGGGAGCTCGAGCTTATGACCGATGCCAGGGACACCAATGAGGGGCTGAGGAGGCTCCACGGGATGGGCGCAGGCATCTGCATCGCCACCCTGGGCGGTGAGGGATCGCAGGTTCTCTGGGACGATGGAGAGGTGTCGGTCCCCGCCTACAGTAGTGGGGCGGTCGTCGACCCGACGGGCGCCGGGGACGCCTTCCTCGCAGGCTTCTTCCATCAATTCATCCTCGAGGGGGATGTCGAGTGGTCCGCAGCCGTGGCGTCGGCTGCCGCATCCGCGGTCGTTGAGACGATCGGCCCCAGGGTGGAGGTTACACACGGCGAACTGTTGGAGAGGGCTGAGGATATCCGCGAGGGAGTGAGGCGCCTAGTCTAGGCGCCTCTTGGCCAAGAAGTATATGCCGAGGGCTATCACGAGGTTGACCGCCCAGAGCCCGTAGTACCTGACGTTGGCGTTGAACTCCTCCTGGGCCCGCTCGGCATCGGTCGAGCCGACGATGTCGAGGCTGCCCTGAGATTCCGTGGCCGGCTGCTTGGTTCCGCTTGTCTCGCTGCCGCCGACGGTCTGGAGCTCGAAAGCCCTGCTGCCCTGGCCGGTAATGGCCGCGAGCTGGGTCGGCAGAACGCCTACGAGCGCTGCTCCGACGGCGACGGCCAGGACAGCGTAGATGGTCATCCTCATCGTTGTCACTGTTCAACGATCGCCTCCGGCGCTCTTAATGCTAGAGATTCGAACACCCCTGGACCCGCTAAAATGGGGTGTTCTGATTTTAGAACGATGGTCATCTCGGCCTCTCCCTCCACAGCTTCACGGTCTCGTACCAGAATATGGCGGTGGGGACCAGCCCCATGACTATGG
>CAZYUK010000175.1:0-3744 GCA_964650675.1 uncultured Candidatus Bathyarchaeia archaeon | reverse complement strand
GGTTGATGCGGGGTTAGTGGAGGTCTTTAACCTCTAAACATTAGTCCACAAAGCAAAAAATATTTTTCTCGCATTATGTGGCTAAACCGTTATAGGCTAAAGCTGTCTGTTAGTCGGATCGGAGATGTATCAGGAGACCCTCGTGATTCTGAAGCCAGACGCCCTAGAGAGGGACCTCGTCGGGGCTCTTATAGATAGGTTCGAGAGGGCGGGGTTGAAGGTGCTCGACATCAGATACTACGCTAGGGTCGGTGAGGAGCTTCTGAGGAGGCATTACCCCGATTCTATGGCTGAGAGCCTTGGCAGGAAGGCTCAGCTGGCCGTGACGGGCATCGTTGACCCGGTCGCCCACGGGAGGAAGGTCCTGGAGAGGCTCAGGAGATACTTCACCAGGGGGCCCGTGATAGCCGTCAGGTTCGGCGGGGAGGACGCTATCCAGGTCGTCAGGAGAGTCACGGGCTACACGGATCCGGCCACCGCCGCGAAGGGCACAATACGCGGCGACTACGGGGTGGACAGCATAGCGAGGAGCACAGCCGAGGGTAGGGCCCTTGAGAATCTCGTTCACGCCTCGGGCAATCCTGAGGAGGCGGAGGCCGAGCTAGCACTCTGGTTCCCTTGAAGAGACTTTACCTCTCCTTCTTGCCGGCGATGAAGTCCTCGACCCACTGCTTAGCCTCGTCGTCAGGCACCTGAACCGGCGGATGCTTGAAGCTGTAGCTGCTGATGCCGAGGAGGGGCCCCGCGACGTGTCGGTCGAGTGCGATCCTCGTCGCCCTGATGACGTCTATGACGACGCCTCCGCTGTTGGGGCTGTCGTTGACGAGGAGCTTCGCGTCCATGACAAGCGGCAGGTCGCCGAAGGCCTTCCCGTTGATCCTTATGTAGCAGACCTTGTGGTCCTCGAGGAAGGGGACGTAGTCGCTTGGGCCGATGCGGGTCGGCACGTCGTAGGGTATCAGGCTCTTCACGGCCTCAGTCTTGCTCACCCTCTTGGTCTTCAGCCTGTTCTCGACGGTCATGTTGAGGAAGTCGGTGTTTCCGCCGATGTTCAGCTGGTAGGTCGAGTCGATCTTGACCCCCCGGTCGTAGAAGAGCTTCGCCAGTACGCGGTGCACTATCGTGGCTCCGACCTGGCTCTTTATGTCGTCGCCCGCGACGGGGAGGCCGGCTATCTCGAACTTCTTCGCCCACGCAGGGACGGAGGCGATGAACTCCGGTATGCAGTTGACCAGGGCGCAGCCTGAGTCGATGCACGCCTCGGCGTAGAGCTGGGTGCCCTTCTCGCTCCCGACCGGCAGGTAGTTCACGAGCATCTCGGCGCCAGACGCCTTCAGCTCATCGGCGATGTCAACGGGCTTGATGTCCCTGTCCGCGTGGAAGGCCTCGTACATGTGGGGTGCCACGCCGTCTGAGATCGGCCCCGCCTTCACCTCAACCCCTGTATGGGGGACGTCGCTGAACTTGGCGCAGCAGTTGGGGTGTGCCCAGATCGCATCGGCAAGGTCCTTTCCTATCTTCTGCTTGTTCACCTCGAAGGCTGCAACGAACTCGATGTCCCTTATATGGTATTTCCCGAAGTAGGCGTGCATGACTCCGGGGATGTCCTCGTCCTTCTCGACGTTTTTATAGAACTCGACGCCCTGGATGAGTGCCGAGGCGCAGTTGCCGACCCCGGCTATTGCGACCTTGATCCCCATGTTGCTCTGACTCCTTGGGTTACGAAGAAGTGTCTGGGTGCTGCTCCTTTAAGCGTTTCCACCGTGTGTTTTGAGTTTGGAAAAGGGAAAGGAGTAAGATAAGGTCAGGTCGCCCGCTTGTATGTTCCTGGCCTCGGCGAGTAGATCGTGCCGTCCCTCATCAGCACCGCTATCAGCTTCGCCGCCTCGGTCCTGTTGATGTTGTGATCACTCAGCAACGTCTCGTAGAGGTCCTCGTCCCTGATGGGGCCGTGCTTCTCAAGCTCCGTGATCACGCTGAGCACCTTCTGGAGCTGCATCTGTAGGCTCCTCGGCTTGCCCGTGTAGAGGATGTCTATGTCGATCTCTCCTGTTGTTACATCGATGCCAACCTGCTCTAAACTGGTCCGCATCAGGTTGATCACCGCTTCTGTGTCCTCGACCGAGACCTCGGTCCTCAGGTGGGCGCGTGCACGGGCCTCAGCCAGCCTGACGAGGCTCTCAAGCTGCCTGGCCGTGATGCTGACCGCTGACTGCTCCCCCTCCGTCTGGGAGGCCGTCCTCATCTTGACATAGAAGTCCCTGAACCTGTTGATCGCCTCGTCGGTGAGGAGGGGCTTGAGCCTCTTCGCGTAGCTGATGTACTTCCTGAGCATCTGTGGATCGATGGGGGAGGTGACCGCCGTCCCGGCAGCCCTGTGAAGGCCGAGGATGTGCTCAGCCATCCTCACGTCCCTCTCGGACTCGGGAATGTCCTTGAGCACGAAGATGAGGTCGAAGCGGCTGAGTATCGTGACTGGCAGCGATATGTTCTGGCCTATCGTCTGGTAGGGGTTGTACCTTCCGAGCGTCGGGTTCGCGGCTGCGAGGATGCTCGTCCTCGCGTTCAAAGTGGCGACGATGCCGCCCTTCGCGATCGGTACGATCTGCTGCTCCATTGCCGGGTGTATGGCACCCCTGTCCTCCTCCTTCATCTTGTCGATCTCGTCTATGCAGCATATCCCCTGATCGGCTAGGACGAGGGCGCCGGCCTCGAGGACGAAGTTGCCTGTTCCCCCCTCCTTCACCACGGCCGCCGTGAGCCCGGCTGCCGTGGACCCCCTCCCAGTCGTCATTATCCCCCTTGGAGCCGCCCTGGACGCGAACTGGAGCATCTGGCTCTTCCCTGTCCCGGGGTCTCCGACTAGTAGAACGTTTATGTCCCCCCTGATCCTGACATCCGGGAGCTCCTTGACGACGCCTCCGAACATCAGGTAGAGGACTGCCTCCTTTATCGACTCGTTGCCGTAAATGCTCGGAGCCACGGACTGGAGAAGCCTCCTGTGGACCCAGGGGTCCTCGGCTATCTTCCTGATCGCCTCCTCGTCCTCAGGAGTCAGCTCCGCGAGCTCCAGGTCCCTGCCGCTGATCTCCACGTTGTTGGCCTCTAGTATGAGGTCGAATATCCTGAGCAGTCCTCCGCGGCCGAACCTCTGGACGAGTTCGATGTAGCCTGTCAGGGTCACCCTGTCGCCGGGCCTGGCCATGTCTACGAGGTCGTCCCTGAGGTCGACGTTCAGGCTCCTCGGCAGCTGGCCGGACGGCAGCTCCTCGGGCCTCTCCTGGATCATGATCCTCTGCGAGTCTATGAAGACTGACTCCTTCGGGATCAGCATGAAGCCCGCCTTGTTCTTGCAGTCCACGTTCGAGCACTTCTGTGGGGCGACGAACGTCTGCCCGTCCTGCTCTATGTATATCGGCGAGTCGCAGACTGGGCACCTGAAGGCGGCCCTGACGACCAGGGGGATAGCTGCCGAGGCCCTCACGATTATGCCGTGGACCATGACGAGTCTGCCTATGTGTTCGGAGCCTACCTTCCGGAGCGGCGTGTCGGCGGGGAGGTTCCTGAACCTTACGTAGATATTCTTAACGCCCTCCGCGTAGACGGGGTCCTTGAGCTTGAGCTTCGACCTCACGACGCCGGAGAAGGCCGGGATGAGCCCCTCGGGGTCTCCGAGGATGGCGTTGGCGAACTCCAGGTCGAAGGTGTAGACGTCGTTGAAGTCTATGTAGAGGGACCTAGACC
>CAZYUK010000174.1:0-3788 GCA_964650675.1 uncultured Candidatus Bathyarchaeia archaeon | reverse complement strand
TGGACGGGCGTCCTTGAGAGGCGCGGCGGCGCCTGGAAGATATGCCAGCAGCACATGTCGCAGGCTAACGATAAGAAGCATGATTGAGGGTTGAAAGGAAGCGGCCATGAGTAAAAACCACTTTCCTCCATGTACATCTTGATCTAATTATTGTCTCATGCCTGCACGGATTTTATCAGAAAACCCATTACGTCCACCCAAGCCTTCCTGACCTCGTTCTTGTCCGCCCCCATCGTCAGTTGGCCGTAGAGCCCGTCGCGTAGGGCCAGTACCCCCATCGACAGCGTTGAGGAGTCGACGTCGGCCCTTATTTCGCCCCTGCCCTTCATCTCGTCTATCAGTCCCACGAGCCCCTGCTCCCATTCCTTCGCAATCCCGATGAACTGTTTCCCAAGCTCCTTGTTGAGTTCAGTCACGCGGAGCAGATCGACGCTGAGTGGTAGACTCCCCAGGCGCAGCTCAAGCATTTCGTCGAAGAACTCGGCCGTGGACAGCGATTTGAATGAACCCGAGTCCAGGAAGCCTCGTAAAACCTTAGCCCTCTTTTCGCCGTGGTGTTTAATCGCCTCGATGAAGAGCTGCTCCTTGCTCTGGAAGTACTCGTATATGGCGCCCTTACTGACGCCCATGTCTCTTGCTATGTCCGTCATCCTCGTGCGGTAGTAGCCCCGCTCTGAGAACATCTTCAGGGCGTGCTCCATGATCTTCTCCCGGGCCTGTTCCTTGTACTCCGGCACGACCTTCGGCAACTCTTGGTCCTCGTATATTTGAGGCGGGAGGGTGTTTATATAACCGACCCATAGGTAAGTAATGCCGACCCACAGGTATGTTTTTATACTCATGGGTTCCACTCGGTCTTGGGGTGCCCACGGTGGATGAGGAACAGCTTTTCCGCCTACTCTTCGTCGCCATCTACGCCGTCTTCTTCGGCGTCAGGATACGCTACAGGGTGGAGTCCGCGAGAAGGGAGCCCGAGAGGCGCCAAAAGTCGGAGAGCTGGGCCACCAAGGTCCTGATCGTCGCCATACTCGGCTACTTCGCGTCGATCACACTCTACTTGCTCGACGTTCAGTGGGTCTCCTGGTTAAGGCTGGCTCTGCCTCCCTGGCTGCGCTGGCTGGGCGCAGCCGTGGCGGCGTCCTCGGTCGTCCTAGTGGCGTGGACTCACCGCACGCTGGGCAGGCAGTACTCCGCCGAGTTCGCCATCCAGAAGGAACACGTACTCGTCACGACGGGCCCGTACGCCAGGACACGGCACCCCATGTACACGGGCTTCAACGTTTTCTCGCTGTCCATGGCCGTGATATCCTCTAACCTACTCCTACTCCTCTTCGCCGTTCTCGTCGCTGTGCCCTTTCCATGGCTCGCCAGAGAGGAGGAGCGGATGCTGATTGAGACTTTCGGTGATGAGTACCGTGAGTATATGAGGAGGACCGGGCGGTTCTTTCCGAGGATGCGGCAGAGGTCTAAATGACCGGGAAAGCATGGATCAAGCTCGCCGTAAGGAAATCAGATTAGGGTGAGGTGAGTTCATCATTTCTTCTTGGCGAGCTGCCTCCTGGCGTCCTCCTCGGGGCTGATGAGCTCCTCGATGATCTTGTTCAGCCTGCTGTATATGTGGCAGTTCTTGCTGTGGAAGATCATCTCGCCGGTCGCGTAGTTTTTCCAGCTCCTCCTGTTGACCTCGGCGACGAGGGCCTCGAGGAATATTTGGATGCCGGCCAGGTTCGCGGGCAGTCCCGCGTAGCAGTCCCAGGACCTGAAGTAGCCGGTGGTGTGCAGCTTGCCACCGTGGATCTCCAGGTCCAGTATGGTGAGGCAGGGGGGCTCGTGCTTCATCCCGGCGAGCTCCTTCTGAAGGTCCTCGGGGCGCCTGATGAGCATGGTCACCTGCCTGTCCCTGGGCTCCTCCGCGAGCCTCTTGATGGCCAGCTCCACCTGGTCGATGGGCTCCCTGAGCCGTCCCCCATAGGTGTAGGTCTCTCCCTCCGCCTTCTCCCCCAGCCACAGGTACTGAAGGGCGTAGCTGGTCACGTACTTCATGTCGCAGGGGGCCTTGTCGGCTATCAGCGGCCTGGTGTGGGGGTTCTCTATCTCCAGCGTGAGGTTGAGCTTCTTGGTCTCCGTGACCTCTGAGCCGTATCCCACATAGAATGAGTCCCCCTTCGTCCAGATCCTCTCCAGTGCCTTGTACCAGGCGTCGGGTATGTCGAAGGCTTTGATGTACTCGTACCTCATGGAGGCCCCACTGTAAGCTAGGCGAGTGTGTACTTATTTTTTGGGTGCACATGAAAAACGATTTTTCCTCGCATTATCTGAATAGGTGCCGATACTTCTCAAGATCTATTTTCCCGTCCACAACCGTGACGCCTTCCCTTCTCAGCATCCCGATCTTCTCCTCGACGGCGCCCTCCGCCCCTCCCCTGAAGTTGCCGACGCCTCCGTCCGATCTTATGACGCGGTGGCAGGGGATCTGGGGCCCGCAGAGGTTGTTCTTCATGGTTGTGCCCACGGCTCGGCTGGCGCCCGGCGACCATTTGGGGTCCCTTCTTGATAGTTCTTTGGCGAGGTCGCCGTAGGTTGTCACCTTTCCCTTGGGGACCTCGGCGAGTATCCTGAGGATGGCTTGCTGGTAGGGGCTGAGTGTTGCCAGCTTCTTTTCGTCCTCGGCTGTGATGTGATACATTTTCTGGGTTTATCAGCGGCGATTCCTTTATTATCGTTTACCTATCCGCTGTGGGGATAGGTGGGTGAAACTGTTCACCCCGCAGCACGAGAATGATTGTGTCAAGTCTCGTGGTCTTTAGGGGGTTCTCCTATGAACACGTTAGCGCCGTAGACTGGGTTTCCTGATAGTCTTCTGAATGAGTTTATCTGACCTACATGGGTCAACGCGTCGGATATTGGGCCATTGATAATATGCCAGAACGGGTGCCCCTCAATGGTGATCCCTGTTAGCTCCTCTGCGCTCATGCCCAGTGTCTCGTTTCTGAGATAGTATACCATCTCAAGGAGCTGTTCACGTATCTCCTCAGCTGTATCTGGTCTGCTATACCTTGCGTCGGTCGCTGATACTATGATCCAGTTGACGAGCCCCCAGATGTGTCTGACCAGCTCCTCGATGCTCATACAGTCGGGGCTCGGTCTGAACCCGTAATCCTTCTCTCTCAGCCCCTCTGTTGCCCAGTGGAACCTGAAGCCGAGCCCATCGAGTAAACGTGTGAGGATGGTTCCCGCCGATACCTCCACGGGATATTCAGGTATGTGATGAAAAGGCTTCACGGAAAATAGTTGGCCTCAGGTATAATAAACCCAGACGCCTAAACTCCATAGAAACTGTTCGCGTTCTCCCAGTACAGCTTCTTCAGTATCTTTTGGGGTAGGTCGAGGCCGTCGATGAATGTACCACCCGTGTTCTCTGTATCAGCGTCATTGAACGGTAGCGGCGTGTCTCTCTCATTGGTCTCCCAGAGGATTCTCTGGGCGATGTATCTTCCAGAGTAGTAGGGGAGGTCGTTGCTGCTGCGTGCGAACAGGTCGGTCCCGAACATTATCCTGTCCTGGTACTTGACGATGAACTCGTGTGACTTCTCCGTGTCTTTGCTTAGTTCGCGCGCCATCCACCGCGATGATGCTGTGTCCATCACGAAGTTGGGGTACTTCTCCATCCAGTCCTCCAGGTGTGGTAGCCTGTGGATCTCGGGCTGGGCCGCGAAGTGGGGGACCTGGAAGCGTAGGCCGGGGTGTCTGGCCAGGAGGTTTTGGAGTTCCTGGAGGTGGGCGTCCTT
>CAZYUK010000173.1:0-3801 GCA_964650675.1 uncultured Candidatus Bathyarchaeia archaeon | reverse complement strand
GGCGGCTTCGTCGTGTAGGTGACGGGGAACCTTATCGGCTTGAGGTTGTGTAGCCCTATGGCGACCTTCCTCCGCCTCCTCCCATGGGTGACGTGGAGCTTCTCCTGCATCTGTATGATGCTCCTGATGAGGGGGTCGTCGAACTCGACCCTCTTCACCACCGCCGTGACGAAGTATGGTCTTACCCTCTCGACCTTCCTGTCGACATTGACCAAGTAGTTCGAGGTCTTCACCCTGTATCTCCGCTGGCCGGGCCTCTCGCCGGTGAAGCTTGAGTAGGCCCTGACGAGCCCCTCGATGCTGAGGAGGTCGGGCCTGTTTGGGAAGACCTCGAGGTTGAACCCCTCCTCGGTGGTTCCCTCCCAGCCGCTCCCCATCATTGGCAGCCTCTCCTGCAGCTCCTCAAGCGTAACCTTCCTGCCCAGAAGCTTCCCGAAGTCCTCTAGGTTGACGGTGATAACCGGCATCCAGGTCACCTCGTCCAGAGCCTCGCCTTCCTGAGGAGGCCGATGTCGTTGCTGTACAGCTCCTTGATGGTTGACACCCTGTAGCTCTGCATGACGAGCCTGTCGAAGCCCGGCCCCCAGGCCAGCACGGGCACGTCTATGCCGATGAGGGGCTTCACGACCTCGGGCCTGAATATGCCCGCGCCGAAGAGCTCCATCCAGGCGCCTCTCTCCTCTATCCAGACCTCCGCCTCGGTGCTCATCTCGGTGTATGGGAAGTAGCCCGGGCGGAACCTGAACTTCTCAAGCCCGAGCCCCTCGAGGTAGGCCTTCAGGTATCCGAGCATGTCGCGGAAGGTGACCCCCTCGCCAACGACGATGCCGTCGGTCTGGTAGAACTCGGCGAGGTGGTTCCAGTCTATGGTCTCGTTGCGGAAGACGCGGCCGACGCTGAAGAACTTCCCCGGCAGGTCCTCCGGCCTCAGCTTCGCCAGCTGGTTGACGCTGAGGCTCGTCGTGTGGGTGCGGAGGCAGTTACGCGCAGCCAGTTCGGGGCTCCACTTGTACTGCCAGCCCGTGCTGCCCGTCGTCCAGCCGTTCTCGTGGGTGTGCCTCACCCTGTCGACGAGGGCGGGGTCAGGCAGCCTTCCGAAACGTGGCGTCTTCATGTAGAAGGTGTCGGCGAGGTCCCTCGCCGGGTGGTCCTGCGGCTGGTAGAGGGCGTCGAAGTTCCAGAAGCTGAGCTCCAGGTAGTTTCCCTTCATCTCCTTGAAGCCCAGCTCGACCCAGAACCTGCGGATGTAGTCTATCACCTGGCTGATGAAGTGGCGCTTCCCGGGCTCGAGGCTCGGGATGGGGAGGCCGACGTCGTACCTCTGGAAAGTGGTGCCGCGCCAGGAGCCGCTCTGGAGCATCTCTGGTGTCAGCTGCGCGACGACAGTCTTGCCCATCAGGGCCTCGACGCGGGGGACGACCTCCCTGCCGAAGTCGGTGAGCTCTACCCACCTCTCCGTCGTCGATCTCTCCTCGACCAGCCCCCTCTTCACCAGGACGTATATCCTGTCAGAGGCGGGGCCGTCCAGCTGGTCCTCCTCCAGGGGTGACTTGCTCAGGTCGAAGAGGATGCGGTCGTCCAGCGTTTCGCCGGTGACGGCCTCCAATCCCTTAGGCGTAAGCGTCAAGCGTCCGTCCTTGATGGTCGCCCATCCGTTGTTCCTGGCCCATACGAGGCCGATGCTGAGCGTCGGGAACTTCCCGCTGATCTTGGATATCTCGGACTCGCCTGAGGCGACGAGCCTGATGAGCCTCTTCTCCGGGAGCCCCTCCTCGGCGTATGTGGCGCCCTCCTCCGTGAGCTTGAAGAACCGTGAGACCTCCTCCGTGAAGGAGACCACGCCCTTGGTCTCCGCCCATGCCGACGCCTTCTCAACGGCGTCCCTGCTCAGACCTGTCTCGGCGCTGAGCATGGAGGTTGTCGCAGACGGCTTGTCCCTGAGGGCGAGGAGTATCTTACGCTCGTTCTCCTGCAGCCCCTCGGCTACCTCATCCGGTCTCATCGGTCTCACTAACCTACCATAGAGGCAGCGCCTTCGTTTAAAAAGTTCACATGGCAGATGCACGAAAATGAGTCTATCGCCGCGGTTCTTGCTCTCGTTATTGTTTTTGGGAGGAGTACTCGTCCAGAGGATACTGGCGGGGCTACTTCTTCTCCTTCTCTTCCCGCCACTCTCTCTCTTCTATGTCCTCTTGGACCTTCTCCACCTCTTCATGGGCGAGTTCCTCGTCGGACTTCCCCTCACGGAGCCGCTTCTCCTCCACATCGTAATCGTCGAGAAGTGTCCGCCCCTCCCTCGTGATTGTCTCGAGGTCGCTGATCAGGTCCCTTATCCTGACGGTCACGTCGTCTAGGTCGGTCGAGAGCTCCTGCTGCCATTCGCCGCCGAACCTGTCTGCCTCCTCCGATGCCTCCTGGGCCTTCTCGTGAGCGTCCTCCAGGCTCCTCGCCAGCTCCTTGAGCTTTCCGAAGAACGATTCCACGTCTGACATACAGGTGAACAGTTGTATCCGTCTTCAATAAACGTGGCGAAATGGTGGGTGAGGGGATAGTCCTCTATCTAGCCGCCGCATGTTGAGACCTTATGCGCGAATCTTCCTGAATTCAAGCGTACTCTGTGATTTTTCTCTGGGTCAGTGTGTGCCTCAGTAGTGGCCCTGCCTCCATCCATTTTTTCAGTGGTATACTTAGCCTGCCCATGACCCGGACGAGCGCCGCGTCGAGGGTGTCGTACCTCGTGGGCCGCTGCTTCATGGCGTTGCGGACGTTCTCCCGTACCTGCCAGACGCCGACGGGCAGTATGTAGTCTGGGTAAGCTTCGCGGAAGATGAAGACCTTCGCTTGCCTCCTCTCCTTCGTAAGGTGTTCGAGGACCGCGAGGCGGCCCGAGTAGTAGCATCCGCCCATGGAGGCGTAGGTGGATCGCCCATTGTAGCCCTCCCAGTCGGTGACGATGCTGACGTGGGTTTCGGATGGGTTCCAGAGGGTCCGTGGGTACCATGCCTCGTACGCCTCGTAGCTCCAGGCGTCCGGGACGAGTAGGACCTCGAACCTGTTCCCGAGGTAATCTGACTCGTAGACCTCATACTGGTTGACGAGAGGGTACCCCTTGATCCTCTGCGCCATGTCCTTGCTGAGGAGGTCGTCCACGGCGGTGATGCTCCACCGGGTCGGGACGAGGCGCCTGTTCTTCTCGACGCCGAAGCTCCCCATGCTGAAGGCGCGCATGATGCTCCCCACCGGCACGCCCGACCTGTAGAGGGTCTTCGCGGCGAGCGCTGCCTTGAGGTCGGAGTCGTAGTGCGCCTTCTCCATGTGCCGGTCCCACCTGATGTAGCCGATGTCTATCCTCTCGAGGGGGGCCGTCGGGCCCATGGGCTGGACGTCTCCGTCGACGAGGAGCCTCCCGACCGGCGGCTTCGTCAGCCTCAGCTCGGTCTCGACGTAGTGCTCCGCTAGGCTCAGCTCCCTCGTAGCGTCGAGGATGCGCCCCGCCTTAGCCGGCTTCCTCACGTTGACCGGGCTCATGCCCCTCACCAGCTGGCTCCTGAACTCGATGATCTCGTCCATGTTCCTCCCGAACCAGCGTTCTGTGTCGTCGAGGATGCTTGTGTCCCCGTAGTAGGTCGGAGTCATGGGCCCTATCTGGACGTACGGGTAGCCGAATCTGCCGACGAAGACGCTCGGAGGGGAGGAGCCGTCGACGTTCACCCCCTTCACCGTGCGGAAGAGCCTCGTGGTGCTCGCCACCCTCGCTATGACGGGGCACCTCGTCTTGCCGCAGAGCATCTTCGACCCCTT
>CAZYUK010000172.1:0-3840 GCA_964650675.1 uncultured Candidatus Bathyarchaeia archaeon | reverse complement strand
ATACTATTACTCGCCTGTATACCCCTACTGTCCTTCTGCGCGGAGGATAGTCTCCGAGGCGGTGGGGAAGTATAGCGACGTCGAGTACGAGGAGGTAAACACATACACGGAGGAGGGGATAAAGCGTGGCCTCGCCCTGAACCTGATGTCCGTCCCCGCCGTGGTGGTGAACGGGGTCATAAGGCTCATCGGCTTTCCATTCAGCGTGGACGACGTCGCAAAATGCATAGAGGAAGCCCGCATGGCATAGCGACTTATATTTAGGTTTACACCGCTCTCAATTAAGACCATCCCATCCTCTAAAAGGGGTCGTTGAGGGCCATTGAGCAGCAACATATCGTCAATCAGGGCAAGGGAGATACTCGACTCAAGGGGCAATCCCACCATCGAGGTAGAGGTTCTAACGGAGTCCGGCTTCTCTGGCACAGCAGCGGTGCCGAGCGGCGCTTCCACCGGGAGATACGAAGCCGTTGAGCTCAGGGATGGTGGACGAAGATACCATGGCAAAGGTGTCGAGAAGGCGGTCGGGGCAGTAGAGATGGTGATCTTCCCGAAGCTGAAGGGAGTGGACGTCAGGGAGCAGAGGAGGATCGATGAGCTGATGATCACCCTCGACGGCACCGAGAACAAGAGGAGGCTGGGTGGCAACTCGATCTTGGGCGTCTCCCTCGCATGTGCGAAGGCCGCCGCCGCCTCAGACGGCCTCCAGCTATACGAGTACATCGACAGGGCTTCCACGCTCGTCCCTGTTCCATTCTTCAACATCATCAACGGCGGGAGGCACGCCGGTAACCGGCTCGACTTCCAGGAGTTCATGGTCGCCCCGACAGGCGCGGGCAGCTTCAGGGAGGCCCTAAGGATGGGCTCAGAGGTCTACCAGACCCTGAGGGAGCAGCTCCAGGAATCCTACGGAAGGTCGGCGATAAACGTCGGCGATGAGGGGGGCTTCGCACCGCCAATGACGAGGGCCGAGGAGGCCCTCGATGCTCTCGACGGAGCCATCCAGGAGTCAGGGTACACGGGCGAGGCGAGGCTCGCGATCGATGTCGCCGCCAGCACCTTCTATGAAGATGGGGCATACACCGTCGCCGGCAAGCAGTACTCTACAGGTGAAATCATAGAGTACTACAGGGAGATGGCCGCCACATACCCTGTAGTTTCGATAGAGGACCCACTCCAGGAGGAGGATTTCGACGGGTTCTCTAGGGCGACGAGATGTCTGCCCATTCAGGTGGTAGGAGATGATCTCTTCGTCACGAACCCGAAGAGGCTGAAGAGGGGGATCGAGACCCATGCTGCGAACGCCCTCCTCTGGAAGGTGAATCAGGTTGGGACTCTGACAGAGGCCTTGGAAGCCGCAGAGATCGCGAAGAGGAACGGCTACGCCGTGATGGCATCACACAGATCGGGAGACACCGAGGACCCGTTCCTCGCTGACCTCGCCGTTGGCATAGGCTGCGGCCAGATGAAGTCGGGGGCTCCGGCTCGCGGGGAGAGGACCGCGAAGTACAACAGGCTCCTGAGGATCGAGGAGCGTCTCGGCGGCAAGGCCCAGTATCCGCGCCTTTTCGAATAGAGAGTCAGACCGATTCAATGCGAGGCTGAATAGTAACCGACCAGGTTACACTTGTTTAATTAATCAAGTGATAAAATCATTTTTTCAGGTGGCAGGATCCGCGGGTACGTTGGGAAACGCATTGAAACGAGTTTTTAGGCTCGTCACCCGGCGGATCCTACCACATTTCACCGTGATCGAATCTCTTTTAAACGTTATCTGTCATGATGGATTGAAACTACGCTCTTGATGCTGTGAATGGGTTAATATTCAGATGGGGCGAAGATAGCGCGGGGGGCCTGACTGTGGCGAGGAGGTTGCCACCGATACTCACCGCTGAGAACTCTCAGCTCATGCTCAGCGGAGCGGAGGTGGTCTCCCTTGACCTCGGCTTCACCAAGGCCAGGGTCGAGATTCTGAGAGAGGCCGTCGTTCTACCGACGGGGGAGAAGTTGAGCTTCGAGGATCTCGGCAGGATGGCGGAGCGGAAAGATTCGGCATTCTTCCCGGATAGCGGCCGAATTTACCAGATCGCCGTCTCGAATGGACACTACTATAAGCTCGTCCCTACCTCAGGTGCGCCCACCATCGAGATAGACGGAATCAGGATGCACAGGACCAAGGGTACGACACCCGATAAGGATGCCTCGGATAAGATCGAGAAACTGGGGATCTCAGGCGGCAGGGTGCTTGACACCTGCACGGGGCTCGGCTACACGGCTGGAGCCGCCTTCGACCGGGGTGCGGAGGCGGTTGTATCGATAGAAGTCTCACCGCAGGTCTTGAGGATCGCTCAGATGAATCCCTGGTCGCTTTGCCTGTTCGACGGCGACGTATCCATGATTCTTGGGGACGTTTTCCTTGCCCTGGATGCCCTGCCTGAGGGCTTATTCGATTATGTCATTCACGATCCTCCTCGGCTGTCTCTGGCCGGGATACTTTATGGAGACCCCTTCTACGGGAAGCTCTTCAGTGCGGTGGCGCGGGGTGGTAGGCTCTTTCATTATGTAGGGGAGCCGGGGTCGCGTCATCGTGGGATCGATCTCAGGAGGAGCGTCTCTCGACGCCTGAGGGCTGTGGGGTTCAAGAATGTTGAGTATCACGACGACGTTATGGGGTTGACCTGCGAGAAGTAGAGGGCCGCACTAAGAGGATTCGTCGATGATCCTGTAGAGTTCGTCCTGTTCGACTGGTTTTATCTGGGTTTTGCCGCCTTCACCTGTCAGGATGATGATGCCCTTCTCAACGTTTGTCACCCTGCCTATTACATTGGCTTTGACGCCTATCTTGGAGAGCGCGCCGATTATTTTCTTTCCTTTTCTCGGCTTCGCCATAATGATGAGGGCGCCTGAGCTGAGGAGCCTGAGGGGGTCAACTCCCAAGGCCTCGCAGACCTTCCTTGTCTCGGGCGCCACGAGGATTGACTCCTCCTGGACCTCCAGGCCGACATTAGCCGCCTTAGCGACCTCCCATAGGCCCTGAACTACACCACCTTCGGTTGGGGTATGCATGGAGCTCACGCCTCCGACCTCCACTGCTTCAAGCGCCTCGGGGACCACGCTTATCTGCCTGAGCATCGACTGGGCGGCTTTGATGGTTTTCTTATCTAGCTTCCCCATGAGCCTCTCCTCGAAGTCGGTCGCCAGAATCCCCGTACCTTCTATACCTGCGCCCTTCGTCAGAAGGATGTCGTCGCCCGGCTTGGCTGATCGGGTCGTAACATACCTTCCCTTTTTCGCCTCCCCCATCATGACGCCTGAGAGGATAGGCCTATCTAGCCCCGGAGTGCATTCGGTGTGGCCTCCGACAACGCTCGCCCCGACCTCACAGCATGCATCGTTAATGTCCTTCGTTATCTCCTCGAGGAGAGCCGCCTCCGAGGCCTCGGGAAGCATGATTGTGCATAGGAACCAGAGTGGCCTTGCCCCGCGTGAGGCGACGTCGTTGGCGTTGATATGGACTGCGAGCCAGCCTACGTGCCCAGCGGCACCTGTCACAGGGTTCGCCTTCGCGACAAGCACTCTGTCGCCCATGTCGATGACGGCGGCGTCCTCTCCGACTGCCGGTCCGCATAGGACCCTGTCGGAGGATGCGCCTAGGTGGCTGAATACGACCCGCCTCAGGACCTCCGATGGTATCTTACCGGTGGAGAAGCTCGGCACCTCTTAGACCCAGAAGAACCGTCGTCTTCGACCGTTAAAGGTTTTAAGGTGCCGGGATGCGGCGGATCGTTTTGGTCTCGCAAAACGAAGCCACTTTCACTTACCCCTCTACATATTATATGC
>CAZYUK010000171.1:0-3863 GCA_964650675.1 uncultured Candidatus Bathyarchaeia archaeon | reverse complement strand
CCATGAAAACGAACTCTTCAAGGCCAAAACATTCTAAAAAAGGCACAGGAAAGTAAGCTATGTGACACTTTAATGTTGTTCTATGGCTCACATTTGGACCGATATAATCCAATGTGACACCCAGAGGTCACATGACCGAGTAAGGGTTAAATACTCACGTCCTTTATTGTTATTGATAGCGATGAGCGAAGAGAAGGGGATGGTCAGGGCCCCCGGAAGGGTGACACAGGAACAGCTCAGGTTCCTCGAGGGGCTCGTCGATCAGGGCCGATTCGGCTCTATAAGCGAGGCCGTGAGGGCGTCCATAGACAACTTCAGCAAGTCAGGCGCCCAGGCACACGGCACATACCTGATCGGGGAGGCGCTCATAGGAAAGGGGAACGAGGTCGCCCACATCGACCTCCTGATGGGGGACAAGCTAGGCCCCATTGGCGCCTCATTCGCCCAGGCGATCAGCAACCTATCGATGGGCCACACACCCCTCCTCGCCGTCATCAGGCCCAACCTGCCACCAAAGCCCCACACAGTCATCGTCCCCAAGGTGACTGTCAAGAACATGTCGGACGCGGGGAAGATATTCGGGCCAGCCCAATCAGCCGTCGCCAAGGCGGTCGCGGACGCCGTAGAGGAGGGCGTCATACCGAAGGAGATCCTAGACGACTGGGTCATAGTCGCAAGTGTCTTCATCCACCCCAAGGCGGAGGACGAGCGCAAGATCTACCAGTACAACTACAGCGCGACGAAGCTCTCTATCAGGAGAGCCATGTCAAACTACCCGCCGTGGGACAAGATCCTGTACGAGAAGGATAGGGCGAGACATCCGCTGATGGGATTCAGACCGCCCAGGCTCTGGAGGCCGCCATACCTGCAGATAGCCCTCGACCTCCCCAGCATAGAGGCTGTGAAGGAGGTCGTCGCTCAGATACCGAGTAACGACAACGTGATCCTCGAGGCCGGGACGCCCCTCATCAAGAAGATGGGCATAAGCGTCATAAGCGCGATGCGCGAGTTCGCCAAGGACAGCTTCATCATCGCGGACCTCAAGACCATGGACGTCGGAAAGGTCGAGGTCGACATGGCATTCGACGAGACGGCGGACGCCGTCTGCTGCGCAGGCGTAGCCTCGGCAGCGACCATCAGCGACTTCGCCTACGAGGCCAGGAGGCTGGGGATCTACTCGTTCCTCGACATGATGGAGGTCGAGAACCCGCTGGAGAAGCTGAAGACGCTCAAGGAACTCCCAGACGGGGTCATACTGCACAGGGCGATCGACACCGAGAGGACCGCGGAGCCGAGGTGGGACTGGATACAGGAGATAAAAGAGGCTTTCAAGGGGAAGAGGATCCTTGTAGCCGTCGCCGGGGGCATAGACCCCAGGACCGCCCAGAAGGCGCTGGACGGCGGCGCGGACATCCTCATAGTCGGAAGGTACATCACCCAGTCGAGGGACGTTGAGAGGGCCGTCGAGGAGTTCCTAACCTACTTCCCGGGCGACATCGACCTCATGAGGGTCCACGTCGAGTGACTCCCCCCTTCTCCACCTGACCCAAATCCCCCACATTTACCCGCAGCATAGTTTAAGTAAAGTAGATAAGCGGCGCATACCAATCCTCTTCGAAAACCGACTTGAAGATTAAGGCCATCCCACTGCTGCTGATCATCTTTGTAGCAGCCATCATACCAGCCGCCTCGGCAGCCGAAACATACTATTACAGGTACGTGATGGGCTATGTCTTCGAGAACAGGGGAAGCACGCCCTACACCCTGGACCAGGACGACTCCTCGGTCCCACTCTTCGTGAACAACAAGCACCAAACAGTCACCATAACAGCGTCAGATTCGGCGCTGGGGGACATTTACGTCGACGACGACGGGAACAGCCTCAGGAAATGTGGTATACAACTCACCATAGATCCGGACCAGAGGATCTCCTACTCGGTCACCTATGAAATCTCGTCGAGCGACGACCCAGGCATCCCGATAAACGTGAACGACGCCGGAGGCGTCTCCGACATACCTTCCGCCCTCGTTGCGGAGTATGTCTACCCGACCGAGACCTTCATGTCGAACAACACCGATGTGATGGAGAGAGCCCGGCTGCTGACAGAGAACAGGACGACGGTCCTCAGCCAGGTGATGGCCATGCTGCTTTGGCTCAAGACGAACATCACCTACGAAAGCATCGACATGCCCAGGTACCCGAACGAGACGCTGAAGGGGCTGAAGGGCGACTGCGACGACCAAGCGATACTCCTGATCTCTATGTGCAGAAGCCTGGGCATCCCGGCGTATCTCCAGCTGGGGATCGTCCTCAACGAGGGCATAGATGTGTACGAGAAGAGCTGGGACAACCACCTCATAATAGAGGAGAAGGGGATAGGCTGGCACGGCTGGGCGATGGTATACATACCCCCATGGGGCTGGCTGCCAGTCGATCTGACCCTGACGAGCACACACGACCCCCTCGAAGTCATCCAGTATTCACCCGAGAGGAGTCACATAGTCGTCACCTGCCTCGACGTATCTAAACAGTCCTACATCGGTGACAGCCGCACGACGATGGAGAAGATAACCGCGTCAGGCCTCTACATCACCAGCACAGACGAGGCCACGGTCATCGAGGTGGAAAACTGGGCCGACTACACGATGATCGTGCTCGTCGTCGCGCTGGGGGCATTCATCATCGTGATGTTCTGGGCATCCCGACGCCATTCACCCGCGGGCCGCGAGCAGGTTTTATCCCAGCCCGCATAGATACCCTATGTGCCCGATTTGAAGATACCCGAGGAGATCCTGAGACGGAGGAGCGTCAGGGCGTTCACCGGCGAGGACCTGTCCGACGCCGAGGTCGATAAACTCATAGAGGCAGCCTGTCTGGCGCCGAGCGCCGGCAACAACCAGCCCTGGGGCTTCGTCCTAGTCAGGGACGATGAGACGAAGCGGAGGCTTGTCGAAGCCGCACAAGGCCAATCATTCATAGGCGAGGCGCCGGTCGTCATCGTCGTCTGCGCCGACCCCGACAGGACGACGCCGAGGTACGGGGAAAGAGGCCTGAGCCTCTACTGCATCCAGGACACGGCGGCGGCCATCGAGAACATCCTGCTGACCGCGGCGTACAACGGCCTGGGAACCTGCTGGATAGGCGCCTTCGACGAGGCCGCGGCCGCCGAGGCGGTGGGACTGCCTAAAAACGTGAGGCCGGTCGCCATGATCCCGGTCGGCCACCTGGCGCAGAACCCTGAACGGAGGCCGAGGCGGGGGCTCAGCGAGGTCGTGCACAGGGGCAGATGGTAGCTCCCAGGATCGGTCAAACAATTCTTTCATCTTTTATATATCGCCCCCGCATCCTTTTCATCGGTGCTTCAGAACGGATAAGTTCCGCTTCCTCGACCTGAAGGTGGCAGACGCCTACACCAACATGGTCGTCGACGAGGCCCTAGCCCAGGCAAGAGGGGAGGGCAAGTCGCCCGACACCCTCAGGTTCTACATGTGGAAGCCATCGGCCGTCACCCTGGGCTACTTCCAGAGCGTAGAGGACGAGGTCAACCTCGACGCGCTGAAGGAATACGGGATCTACCTCAACAGGAGGATAAGCGGAGGGGGGGCCGTCCTGAACAGCGCTACCGGCGAGATAACCTATAGCGTCGTCATGGACGAGAGGGACCCGAGGGTCTCCTCCGACCCCGTGGAATCCTACAGGTACCTCTGCCACGGCATAATAGAGGCACTCGCCATCCTCGGCATCAAGGCCGACTTCAAGCCGATAAACGACATAATCGTCGGCGGCAAGAAGATCTCGGGAAACGCACAGATACGCCGCTACGGCGCCGTGCTGCACCACGGCACGCTCCTCGTCGACTACA
>CAZYUK010000170.1:0-3870 GCA_964650675.1 uncultured Candidatus Bathyarchaeia archaeon | reverse complement strand
TCTGCGAGCCTCATCGCGTCCTCGACGGCCTCATGACCGGATCCTATCACGGCGACCCTCTTCCCCTTGAAGAAAGGCCCGTCGCAGATGGCGCAGTATGAGACGCCCCTCCCATTGAACTTCCCCTCCCCTGGCACGCTCAGCCGTTGCCTCTGGGCGCCAGTCGAGATGATCAGCGACCTAGCCTGATAGTAGCCGTGGCGTGTCGAGACCATTTTGACTCCGCCGATGTCGCCTATCCCAATCACGGATTCGATCTTGAACTCGACGCCGAACCTCGCGGCCTGTGCCTCGAACCGCTTCATGAGAGCCTCACCAGTCAGGCCCTCAGGGAATCCGGGGAAGTTCTCGACCCAGTGCGCCTCGAGTGGCTTGCCGCCGATCTTCTTTTCCTCCATCACGAGGGTCTTGAGGCCGTGTCTCGCGGTATAAATTCCGGCCGTTAGGCCGGCCGGCCCCCCGCCTATGACAATGACGTCGTAGACAGTGTCCATGGATCGACTCTAGAAACTAGAGTTGAGGTAGCTCAAAAAGGGTGCGCCTGGCTACTCGGTCTCCTTCCACTCCCTCGCCCGTTCAGCCAAGCTGGTCAGGTTCTTTTGGACGGAGTAGTTAACTGTGCCCTCCGGGTAGGAGCCATCCCTCTGCCTCTCCCCCGCCGGCGTCCCCGTCAGGACCTCGATGCCCTCATCGATCGTCTTCACCGGATATAGATGGAACTTCTTCGCCTTGATCGCCTCAACTACCTCCTCCTTAAGCATCAGGTGTTTCACGTTGCTCTCAGGTATCACGCAGCCGTGCTCCCCGTTCAACCCCCTGGCCTTGCATAGCTCGTAGAAGCCCTCGATCTTCTGATTTACTCCGCCTATGGCCTGGACCTCCCCCTTCTGGTTGACCGATCCGGTCACAGCCAGGTACTGCTTTATCGGCTTCTCCGACAGTGCTGAGAGGATGGCGTAGAGCTCTGTGCTTGAGGCGCTGTCCCCCTCTACGCCGGAGTAGCTCTGCTCGAAGACGAGCCTCGCCGTCAGGCTGAGGGGGGTCTCCTTGGCGTAGCACTCGTTGAGGAAACCGCTCAGTATCTGTACGCCCTTGGTGTGTATCGGGCCGCCCATCTGCGCCTCTCGCTCGATATCTATGATCCCCTTCTTGCCGACGCCGACGCTGACCGTTATCCTGTTCGGCTTCCCGAAGATGAAGTCACCCGCGCCGAGGACAGCCAACCCATTTATCTGACCGACCTTCTCGCCGCCGGTATCGACGAGGATTATCCCCTTCTCGACCATCTCCTCTATCTTCTCCTCGATTAGGTTGCTCCTGTAGACCTTCTCCTCGAGCGCCTTCGTCACGTGCTTCGAGGCGATGCTCTCCGAGCCATCCTCAGCCGCGTAAAAATTTGCCTCCCTGATTATGTCGGAGACGTTTGCGAACTGTGTGGAGAGCTTGTCCTGGTCCTCGGCGAGCCTCGAGCTGTACTCGACGACCTCGGCGATGCCTGAGGAGTCAAGGTGCTTTAGACCCTCCTTGGTGCATAGGGTGCACATAAAGGCGGCGTACATCATGACGTTACTTTCGCTCCTATCCATCGTCGTGTCGAAGTCTGCCTTGACCTTGAATATCTCCTTGAAGTCACGGTCCAACTCGAACAGAAGGTAATAGATCTGGGGGTTGCCTACCAGTATCACCTTCGCGTCGAAGGGGATGGGCTCCGGCGTGAGCGTCTTTGTAGTCAGATAGCCAAGACGCTGCGCGATCTCCTCTATCTCCAGCTTCCGGTTCAGTATGGCACGCTTCAGGCTATCCCAAGATAGGGGATTGGTGAGTACATCTTCGATGGGGAGTACGAGGAAGCCGCCGTTCGCCTTGTGAGCAGAACCGCCCCTCACCATGGTGTAGTCGGTGACCAGCGCTCCGAAACGAGCCTCCTTCTCCATCATGCCGAAGAGGCGGTTCTGGGTCGGGTTCAGCTCCATGATCACCGGAGCACCCTTCAGTTCAGAGTTGTCGACTATGAGGTTGACCTTATAGTTCGTCGTTGGATCTTGTGACATGGCGCCGAACATGAACGGGAACTGCGCCTGCTGTTGCTGCTGACCGGTGCCGAGGATGGAGGGGAGGTTGTCCAAGATGTCCTTCTTGACGCTTTCCAAGTACTCTGAGACCTCTTCGATCTTCCCGAACTTGTCAAGAAGAGAGGCGAATAGGTGATCTATGGCGTAGGAGGCGACGCTCTTGTTGAACTCGTCCATTGTCGTCTCCGCCTTCCTGTCCACCTCCCTGAGTTGGCGCAGGGTTGTCCTGAAATCATCCTGTAGTTTTTCCTTCTTCGTCTGTATCTGCTCCTTTAGCTTCGGCGGCAGCAGCCCAAACTGTTCATCTCCGATGGGCTGGCCGTTGATGACCGGCACAATGGCTATGCCTATTGGGCTCCTCTGGATGACGAACCCGTATCCGCTGGCCTTCTCGTTCATCTGCTGCCAGAGCTTGTTCTGTTCATTCTCGAAGCCCTTCAGCGTGCTGGCCCGCCTCTGCGAGTAGTCTTCGCTCTCGAATGCCTTGGCGAGGGCCTTCTTCATCTCGTCGACGAACTTATCCATGGCGTCCCTGAACTCGCGTCCCATCCCCGCCGGCAGCTTCAGGGCGTTCGGCGCGTTCTCGTCCTTGAAGTTGTTGACGTAGCACCAGTCGGACGGCGTCGGCATATCCTTCACCTTCTCCGTGAGGAAGTTGACTATGGTTGTCTTCCGCCCCGTCCCAGGCATCCCGGAAACGTATATGTTGTAGCCGCCGTCCTTCATCTTCAACCCGAATTGGAGGGCCCTCATCGCCCTATCCTGACCAATGATCTGCTGGAGGGGGGCAAGCTCAGCCGTCGACCTACACGAGATGACGTTTGGTTTGCATCTACGACGAGCCTTATCATACGATAATTCAACGACCATGAAACGCCACCGATGACCATGATAGGAATCGGAATGGAAGTTAATTAAGGATAATATTTCATCCTCAGATTACAGTGCTTATTAGCTCCTTGAACGAGAGCCCCTCTCCGATCTTCAGCGTATAGTCGTCGAGTCTATCAGCTATGCCGAAGCACCAGCCCTGATACTTGAACTTCGCGGCCAGGACAGCGAACTTCCTGGGATATATCCTATGGATCTCCAAGAACTGTTGGAGCTTCGACACCTGATCCCTCTTGTAGTAGGCGTACCTGAGCTGGCTCTTCACCTCGAAGGCGAGGATGGACCCCCCCTTCACGGCGAAGACATCCGGCAGGGCCTCCTTGCTCGGAGCGCTCACCGGGACCCTTATCGCATCGAAGCCGGAACCCCTCAGCATCCCGACCAGTTCCCTCTCCGCGTCGTAGCCACGCTTCTTCATCGCCCTAACCTGTTTCCCGGTCAGGGTGCGTGTGAAGCGTTGTCGCTTAGGCTTCGAGTTGGCGAGGTCTCTCAGGGACACCTGAACCTTACTCCTCTTCGCGTTCATCTTCCTTGGGGAGGGGTAGAGCGCCTGACTCGAGGGGCTCGATCGCTAGTTTGATGAGGTCCTTGAACCAGCCTGAGAAGGTCTGGGCGTTCGCGTACTTCTGGTATCGCCGTTTGTGTGGGACCTTCGTCACCAGCCTGAGCTCGACCATCTTGTTAACATAGAACTTGGCCGAGGAGCGGGAGATGTCGCATATGCGGGCGAGATCGCCGCTTGTGAAGTCCGACTCGAGCCTATTGTATCCGACGACGATCCTCGGCGGCAGCGGGAGCGCCCTCTCAAGCACCTCGATGAGAGATTCCTTGCGGGACATAGAAGACCTCCATGGATATACAGGATATTTGGTTCATCAGATTAATAAGAATGGAGTTCAGGTGGAAT
>CAZYUK010000169.1:0-3871 GCA_964650675.1 uncultured Candidatus Bathyarchaeia archaeon | reverse complement strand
CACCACGGCTCGCTGAGCAGGGAGCAGAGGCAGAGGGTCGAGGACGAGTTCAAGGCAGGGGAGCTGAAGGCAATCGTTTGCACCTCGACACTGCAGTTGGGCATAGACATAGGCAAGGTCGACCTGTGCGTCCAGTACCAGAGCCCACGCCAGGTCTCGACCCTGATACAGCGCGTAGGCAGGGCGGGCCACACCCTCGGCAGGCTCTCCGAGGGGATACTGATCTCAGCATACGGCGAGGACGCGTTGGAGTCGATAGTGACGGCGGAGAGGGCTAGGAACGGGGTCCTCGAGCCCACCGAGCCCCACATCGAGCCCCTGGACGTGCTCGCCCACCAGATCGTCGGGATGACCCTCGACAAGGATGGGTTGGGCCTCGATGGAGTGTACGGTCTGCTGAGGAGGGCCTACCCCGCACGGGAACTGAGCCGAGGGGAGTTCTCAGAACTCCTAGGATTCCTGAATAATATCGGCCTCGTGAGGAAGGAGGGAGATTCGTTGAGGAGGACAGGTAAGGGAAACAGGTACTACTACGAGAACCTCGGGATGATAAACGACGAGAGAAGGTACCCGTTCATCAACGCGGTCACCGATGAGGTGATAGGAACGGTCGGCGACGAGTTCTGGTCGCTGCGCGCCCGCCTTGGGCTCAACGTGATCCTGAGGGGAAGGGTGTGGAGGATAATCCAGATCGATGAGGAGCGCGGCGTCCTCCACGTGCTGCCCTCAGACGATCCCCTCGGGGCGCTGCCGGGCTGGGACGGAGAGCTGATACCGGTGCCGAGGGGCGTCGCCGAGGATGTAGGCTCCCTGAGGGAGAGGATCGCCGAGGAGGTCCTCCGAGTGAAGGACAGGGAGGAGACGATGAGGAGGGTCGCTGACGAACTCAAGACAGACGAGTCGAGCATCAAGGCGGCCGCTGTCGAGGCTGAAAGCCATATTGCCCAAGGGTTTCCCCTCCCGACGAAGAAGAGGCTCCTCCTCGAAGCCTACGACAAGTACCTCGTCATCCACTGCACCTACGGCGAGAACGCCAACCGTACCCTGGGCGCGATCCTTGACCCACTCCTCTCCGACAGCGACCTCATCTACGGCTGGTGGAACGACCCCTACCGCATCCTCGTGGAGGCGCCGCAGAAGCTCGACAGGTTCGAGCTAGAGAAGGTCAAGGAATTGCTCAGCGGCCTCACCGAGGAGGAGGCGGGGCGGCGCCTGGACGAGTTCATGGAGGCCCGCTTCCCCTTCGGATACAAGATGAAGTTCATCGCCGAGAGGTTCGGCGTCATCCCGAGAGGAAAGACGATGACCGCGGAGGCGCTGGAGAACCTCCACCGCCGCTTCAAGGACACGCCGATCTACAAGGAGACGCTGAGGGAGGCCTACCGTGAGAAGCTGGACCTCGAAGCGGTGAAGTCGATAGTATCGGGCATAGGCTCAGGTGAGATAGAGGTGGCGACCCGCCTCGCCAAGTCGCCGAGCCCCCTCGCTAGGCATATACTCGAAGCATACGCCGATGTGGAGGAGCTGATGGTCAACACGACCATCCAGGACCAGCTGGAGTACATGAGGAAGAGCGTGATGTCCCGCAGCGTCGACGTCGCCTGCGTCAACTGCGGCGATTGGTCCAACAGGCTGAGGATAAGGGAGCTTGACGAGAGGCCGGCCTGTGGCAACTGTGGCTCGCAGCTGTTGGCCGTGCTCCGGCGCCATCAGAGCCTTGAGTCATTCCTGGCCCTGGTCAGGCGGTGGAAGGCGGGTGAAGCACTTTCGGACGACGACATGGATGTCCTTACCCATGGGAGGAAGACCGCCGACATGGTGCTAAGCTACGGCAGGAAGGCAGTCGAGGCTCTCGCGGTCCACGGCGTAGGGCCAGTCACATCGTATCAGGTTCTCTCGAAGATGCACCGCGACGAGAGGGAATTCTACTCCGACCTTTTGAAGGCGAAGATACAGTACATGAGGACGAGGCAGTACTGGGACGAGAAATAGTGAAGGGGAAGGTCGAAGACCCTATTTGTCAGGCTCGGCCTCTAGGGCGAAGTTCATGTGGGCCATTGATGCGCCTGCGTTGAGGGCCGCCGCGATGGCTATCACCTCCGCGAGCTCCTGCCTGGTCGCCCCGGCCTTGAGTGCCTTCTTGGCGTGGGACTCGATGCAGTAGGGGCACCTCGTGATGTAGGTGCATGCGACAGCTACGAGCTCCTTCGTCTTGACATCGAGCTTCCCAGGCTTGAAAGCTTCATCGTTGTATGCGCCCCATGCCTTCAGGGTCGCCTGATCGAAATACTTGGTTACCTCCCTGCTCCTCTTCTTGACGTAGAAGTAGTCCATAGCCGTCTCTGCGACCAGATGGGTATTCAAGACTTGTGGTCTAGCTCTACCTCGGCAGAAGTCGGGCGACCTCCTCCACTACGTTCTCGACGCCGTCACCGAGCTTCCCCGCGTTCATCTCGCGTAACCTCTTGACGTATGATGTGCCGTCCAGCATCGAGTCTGCCAGGCTCAGGAGCCTCTCCCCGTTGACCTCATGCTGGTGGATGGCCTCAGCGACGCCTATCTCCCTCATCCGCCTCGCGTTGCCGTACTGTTCGGGGTGGTTCGGCACGGGTATGATTATCGAGGGCTTGCCGTAGCAGACGCTCTGCATCAACGTCTCATGGCCGGCCCTGGAGATGACTAGGTCGCAGGCGTTGAGGTATTCGAACCTGTCCTCTACCCATGGTATCTTCACGAGTCGGCCGGCATGGCTGGGCTTCGAGCCGCCGCCCGGCGTCCCCATCGACATAATAATTTTATACGATGGCGGGAGGTCGACCAGCGACTTATCGAGGATGGAGAGGAGGGGCATGCGCTCGGCCCTCGGGCCGCTGATCCCCGCGTAGATGAGCCTATCCTTTTCATCGACGCCGAGCCTCCTCCTCATCTCGTTCCTGTCAGTCGCCTGCTCAGGCTTGACAGGGAGCATCGCCCCAACGAACCTGACGATGCCCATATACGGCTTGGGTATCCTCAGGCTGTCAACGCTGATCGTGTATGGCTGCGGGAAGTCGGGTATCAGCACCCTGTCGCTGAGACCCCAACACCTACCGATCAGTGTCATGATGACGCCGTCCGCGACCCTGAAGAGCATGAACCTGTCGCCCCCTCTGGGCACCATCGGCGTGAACTGGTTTATTACCAGCACGACCGGCACGCCTAGCAGCCTCGCCGCGAAGATCGACGAGAGCCTGGAGTCTGAGACGACGACATGCGGTTTGAATGCCTGCATGTACCTGAGCTCCACGCCGACCTGTCTCATGAAGGTAGGGATTCCCGTTATCCCCTGCCTCTGAGCCGATGCCTTAAGGTTGACGCTCCCCGAGGCGTCGCTGGACATGGAGATCGCCGGGCTCCTCACCGTCGCGAAGCCGAGGCTCAACGCGTAGTCGACACCCTCGAGGTATGTAGAGAACATTACATCGGCGCCTCTCCTCCTCAGCTCAGAGGCGACCGGCTGGCTCCGACTCACGTGGCCCAACCCCAAGCCGCAGGGGCTGAAGTAGACCCTCGACCCGTCGAAGCCCTCCACACGAATCCTTCCTATCAGCCGGGGAACTCCACTCTCTTGATGGCCCCCCGTGGGCTCTCCTCGGCGAAGATGAGCGCCTGGAACCTCTGCACCTCGGTGCCTGGCAGCAGCCAGGAGTCTGGTGGGAGCCCGGCCTTCACGCAGCACTGGGAGAGGAACTCCTCGGCGTCCCAATCCCAGTCGACCGCAACCTGTGGCAGCAGCAAGCCGCTCCGCCCGCCCCTCCTGACGATCAGCCCATCCTCACCGACCCTCACATGCTCCGGGTAATGCCTAGGATCGTTGACCCTCACAACCTCT
>CAZYUK010000168.1:0-3876 GCA_964650675.1 uncultured Candidatus Bathyarchaeia archaeon | reverse complement strand
TCCCCCGCCCGTCCGAAGCTCGCGAAGGTGCTACACGCGGAGATCAGAGTCACCCTTCCCTTGCCTGTCTCAAGGTACGCTGGCGCCCTCGCCTCCGCGAGGTTTCTGCCGGTGCCGGCGTGTGGAACACCGCACGCGTCGAGATGCTTGATGGTGCTGAAGAGGCCGCCGTACATATAATCTAGGCTGTGGTTGTTGGCCGTGCTGAAGATGTCGAAGCCCATCCAGAGAAGCTCGTCCAGCATGCTCGGTGGCGCCCTCGTGTATGTGCCGCCGCTCTCCGCGGCCGAGTAGCAATCCTCCTCGTAGTCATGGAGGTTCATCTCGAGGTTCGTGAAGGCGACGTCAGCGTCCCGGATGATTTTAAGAATCTTGATGAAACCTGGTTCGTCGTGGACTGACTGCCTCATGGTGATGAACGAGTCGCCCGTGACGACCAGACTCAACTCCTTCATGCAGGATCATAAAACAATTCCGTCAAGGGTATAAATCAAGCACTCAGAATGACGATTACAGTAGGGAAACTGACGCCTATTTACCGAGCTCCTCCACCATAATGTCATAGGATATGGCCGCCGCTTCGGCTATGTATTCGCGGCACGCCGTCTCCCATAGCCGCCGATCCCTGTAAGCCTTGTAATCTTCCTCCTTCGAGGTGTCAAGGCCGAGGAGATCCCAGCATCTAACATGACCGTACTTCTCCCTGAACCCCTCGACCAATTTTCGGGAGTACCAGTATGGTTTTGGCTCCTGACCGAGCCCAGGCTTAGATCTGCCGAAAAGTAGCCCCAATCCTAGAACTCCCCCAGAGATGGCGCCGCAGACCTCTCCGGAACGGCCTATACCGGCGCCGAAGCCTGTCGCAACTTTAGTAAATAGATGGCTGGAGACGCCTAGGGAGTCGGCGAGTGCCAACAGAACAGACTCCGAGCAAAGGAACCCCTCCTCGGCGTAGCTCTTGGCCCTGTTGATGGTCTCCTCCCTGGATAGCATATCGAACTCACGATAGAGGCTAAGTTTCCCGGGAATTAAAACAACTGGATTTAGTGAGCCGCCATGATTCCGAGAAAATTAGTTTATTAGCCTGAGCCTCGATGAAGCTACAGATGTCACCCGATATTGTAACCATCCAGGAATTCTTCAGTTCGTTCAGGGAGAGGTGGGCCGGCGTTGATATACCTGAATATAAGTTCAGGAGGTTCTACTCCACTGAGAAGAAAATATTCTTCGACTGCGTCGAGGGGGATAAGGCCAGCTGCCTAGCGGAGGTCATGAGGAACGAGGGTTATTCGAGGTTCGTCGCCTTCATACTCGCCAGGCTTGAGGACGGATCGCTCAGTGTCATCGATGTGAGCTTCGCCAACCTCGGGAAGGAGACCCTTCAACGCTTCACCGACCGCTACCCGCGCCAGCTCAGGCCGGCGAACGCCATGGCGCTCCAGCTCAGCAGCGGAGAGTACCTCGAGTACCTCGGCGCCAGCTACGAGGAATGACTGAAGCCTGAGAAAGGTACCTGCTAGAGGTACTCCCTGATCTTCATGAGCGCCGACACGAAGTCGCCAGCCTCTATGCCCGGGATCTGAGCCCCTGAGGAGCAATAAAAATCCTCAACTATCGGCGTCAGCCTCTCCTCATCGATCCTTGCACCCACGAGTCTTCGTTCAAGGAGCAAGATCGCCTCCTTCGGCAAGGCGAAGAAGTCCCCTGTAAGCCTGAGATCGAGGATCGTGTCACCCTGTACCTCGGCCCTGACCCTTATTAGCTTCATAGCCTTATGGTCGACCTCCACGACCTTCACGTCGCCGGCGATCTTGACCGCCCTTCCAGGCCTTCTCGACGAGTAGGGCGCCTCCATGTACAGCCACTCCCTGCTTGTGTGGCGTGGCCTCGTCTCGGTGTTGAAGATCATCCACTCCTCATCGGTCGGCTGGGATTTCGTCAGCTTCACGCCGAGGAGCTCCTGGAAGGTGGTGGTATAGACCTTCCTCACCCTCTCACTAGTGGGCGCGGCGGCCAGCTCACGCCTAAGGGTCGTGACCCAGTCCCTCATGCTCCTCGCCATCTTGTCCCTGAACTTCTCGTCGGGGACCCTGAGGACGCGAGCCATATGGTCGTAGTCCATGTCGAGGATGATGTTCCCCACGAGCACGGTCGTGGAGCCCTGAAGGCCGGCGCCGTTCCCCGAGATCTTCCTCCCGCCGGCGACGACATCGTTGAGAGGCTTGAACTCCGCTGGGACGCCGAGCCTCCTATAGGTCTCGACCGTGACGGAGAGGAGCCTCTCGAACATCGCGTCGATGCCCGCCGGCACCACCGTGCTGCCCTTCGCCACTATCTGGTAGAAGACCTGGTCGTTGTCAAGGTAGGTCGCCCCTCCGCCCTGGCTCCTCCTGATGACAGGAAGGTCCTTCGCCTTACAATATTCGAGGTCGACCTCCTTCTCGACATCCTGATGATAGCCTACGCAGACGTATGGCGAGCCTGGCTGGAGCATGATCAGTGTATTTGGGCTGATCCCCCTGTCGACCGCCTCGGCGACAGCCTCGTAGAGGGTCTGCGCTATCAGGGGCTCAGGGGCCCCGAGGTCGATGAGGCGCCAGTTCTCTGTGCGTGTCACTGCCTGCTACTTTCCGATCTTGGCCTTCTCAGCCGCCAGCCACGCCTTCAGTTGCTCGGTGTCTGTGCCCTTTATGAGCTGCGGGAGCTCCCCCTTCAGGTTCTCAGGCTTGATGATCGCGATCCAGCCCTGGCCATAGGGGTCCTTGTTGATGAGCGTAGGGTTCTTCAGCACCTCCTCGTTCATCTCCTTGATCTCGCCCGAGATAGGGACCTTGAGGGGTCCCACCCATTTGCCGCTCTCGATGGTTCCTAGTGTCTTCCCGAACTGGACGGGGCTGCCCGCCTTCCTCGTCTTTATGCTCACCAGCTTGCTCGCGGCGTTCTGCGCCCAGTCGTTGTAGCCGACCCTGACGAGGTCTCCCTCGACCTTCACCCACATGTGCTCCCTGTGGTAGTAGAGGTCCTCGGGGAAGTCGTTTCCATCAATCTTGACCATTTTGAGTCATCTATGAGAACATATTTCACCTCCTTATATTTATCACCGAGCACGCCCACTCGCACAACCTTTCCAGTTGCAGGCGGAAGTCCTTAATCTTACAATTCGTTCCGCAACGATAAACTGTAAATACGACGCAAGGAAGGCTAGTTAGATCGGCATCTTTAGATGGTCATTGGAGGAAGGGCGCCAGTTGAGTCAAAAAACCCCATCGAAGAAAGTTCCAGTGTTTCTGTCGGAGGTTTCCTCACGCAGTGTGAAAATATCAATGGATGGTTGTGATTATATCTTGCATGGAGGTTGGTGACTTGAGTGAAAAGAAAAAGAATTCTGAATACTCTGTGTCTGAGGTCGGGAAGAGGCTCTTTCCACCCTGCAGAGAAGCATGCCCTGCGAACGTGAACGTGCAGGCATATGTTTCCCTGATATCTCATGGCAGGTTCGCAGAGGCATTGGAGGTGATCAGGAAGGACAACCCCTTCCCAGCGGTCTGCGGCAGGGTCTGTTTCAGCCTCTGCGAGGATGCGTGCGAGAGGAACGACATCGACGCCCCAGTAGGGATACGATCGCTCAAGAGGTTGGTCTCCGACCTCGAGTTTAGCCTTGAGAAGGCTGCTCATGCGGAACGGATACTGCCCACTAAGGAGGAGAAAATAGCCGTCATCGGTTCCGGGCCCGCGGGATTGACCGCCGCATACTACCTCACTAAGGTGGGCTACCCAGTCACCGTCTTCGAGAAAGACTCGAAACTCGGTGGGATGATGAGGTACTGCCTCCCCATTTATCGTTTGCCAGAGGACGTTCTTGATGCTGATATAAGA
>CAZYUK010000167.1:0-3886 GCA_964650675.1 uncultured Candidatus Bathyarchaeia archaeon | reverse complement strand
CCGTGAGGCCGAGGCACGTCGTCAACCTGAAGTGGATACCCGGCCTCTCGGGGATCAGGGAGAGGAGGGATGGCGTCTGGATAGGCGCCCTGACGAGGATCAGGGACGTCGAGCTCTCCGAGCTCGTCAGGAAGAGGCTGCCGGTCCTGCATGAGGCTGTGAGGGTGATTGGGAGCGTCCAGATAAGGAACCTCGCCACCATCGGGGGCAACATCTGCAACGCCTCACCTGCCGCAGACGGGCCGGTGGCGCTCCTCGCCCTCGACGCGAAGGCACACATCACGGGGCCGTCGGGCGACAGGGCGGTCGACCTGGGCTCCTTCTTCACCGGCCCAGGCAGAACCGTACTGAGCCGGGGTGAGATCCTAACAAGTGTCACCGTGCCAAGGTCGGCCGCGGGTGGGTACGGCTGCTTCATCAGGGTCGGCAGGGTCAGCATGGACATAGCCACAATAAGCCTCGCGGCCTACGCGAAGCTGAGGAGCGGGGCCGTCGAGGATTGCCGCCTCGCTTGGGGCACGGTCGCCCCGACCCCGATGAGGACGACGGAGGTCGAGGATCTCCTGAAGGGAAGAAGCCTAGATGAGAAGGTGATCTCCGAGGCCGCCGAGCTCGCCTCAAAGAGCATCAGGCCCCGGGAGAGGGGCAGGAGCAGCGGCCCCTACAAGAGGAGGGTCGCGTACGGCTTCACGGTGGAGGCGCTGACTAGGATAGCCGAGTCGGCCAGGAGGGGCAGGTGATGAAGATAGAGATAACTGTCAACGGAACGAGGCGCGTCTTCGACGTCGAGCCACAGACGCTGCTCCTCAACCTCCTCAGGGATGAGATGGACCTCACGGGGACCAAGTACGGCTGCGGCATAGGGGAATGCGGCGCATGCACCGTGCTTCTCGACGGGGACGCCGTCCTCGCCTGCATGATGCTCGCCGTGGACGCCGACGGCAGGACGGTCGACACCATCGAGGGTCTCGCGAAGGGGGGGAGGCTCCACCCGATCCAGGAGGCTTACCTCGAGGAGGGAGCCGTCCAGTGCGGGTACTGCACACCGGGCTTCATTATGGCGACGAAGGCTCTCCTCGACGAGAAGCCGGAGCCGACCGAGCATGAGATAAGGGAGTACCTGAACGGGAACATCTGCCGCTGCACGGGCTACGTAAACATCGTCAGGGCCGTCCAAGCCGCGGCCTCCAAGATGAAGGGACAGGGTTGAGGGCAGCCGCAGTCGTCCTCGCGGCCGGCAGGTCGAGCCGGATGGGGAGGAACAAGCTCCTCCTGGAGGTCGACGGCGCAACGGTCCTCGACAGGCTACTGACAACCCTGACCGGCACCATGAACGAGGTAATAGTGGTCACAGGCCATGACCCGAAACCGATCGAGGCTGTGGCCGAATCGCATGGGGCGAGGGCCGTGCACAACCCGAACTATGATGAGGGGATGACGACGAGCTTCCAAGCCGGGCTCAGGGCCGCCTCCGCGGACGCGATCTTCCTCGTCCTCGGCGACCAGCTCAGCCTTGAGCCAGACCTCCTGCTGAGGATGATCAAAGTTATGGATGGCGACCCTTCGGCCCTCATCGTGAGCCCAGCCTACGAGGGGAGGAGAGGCCACCCAACGCTGTTCAGGAGACCCCTGTTCAGCGAGATCCTTAGACTTAGAGGCGAAGAGACCCTGAAGGATGTCGTCGTCAGGCACAAGTCTGAGCACAGGACCGTTGAAGGTGACGAGTGGACCACAATCGACTTCGACACCCCCGGGGACTACGATCAGGCGCTGAGGCTTTGGCGCGGCAGACGAAGCTTAACATCATTCTGATCGCGATAAAATTCCCGCTTAAATATAGGGATGACACACCTCACGCTCGGTGAGAGGAATGCCGAGGATAGACAACCTCGACGCCATGGAGAAGATCATAGAACGCTACGTCGGCGGTGAGGCGGCTGCCAAGATAATGGCCGGCAGCAACACGATCAGGAAGTCAACATCCCCTGAGAAGGCGGCGGAATGGATGAAGGCCGCCGTCGACAGGATGGACGATCTTCTCGACGAGGACGTGCGCAGGCGCATCATGGCTGAACTGGGTTACAACTGTGCCGAGGCGAACAGCAGGGTCATCAAGGCCGCCGTCGGCCGACGCAATAAATACGGTAGCCTAGAGGAGTTCGTGGAGGCCGAGGTACGGAAGCCTCAGAAGGGGACGAGGCTGGAGAGGGATGAGGGTAGGCTGATACACGTTTACACGCCGAAGAGCTGGACCAGACCCATGAGATGCTACTGCGGCTTCATCAACAAGCTGCCAGAGGGCGTCTACGCTTCCCCCACCTACTGCGGCTGCGGCAGGGGCTTCGTCGAGAGGTATTGGGAAGCGGTGGCCGGTAGACCGGTGAAGGTCGAGCTCCTCGGGAGCTGCATCTCGGGCGCTGAGGAATGTAGGTTCACTGTATCCCTCTAGACCCCCACTGAGAACGACGAGTACCGAGGGTTTTTAGATCTAAAAGGTTAAATATTTCTTACGTAGTGTACTTCTAACGTAAGAAATAGCTTACATAAGGGAGGCATGCGTTGAAGGAAAACGTTCGGAAGAGGATGATCGGGGCGTTCGCGGGCATAGCCATCGGCTTGGCCGCCGCAATCTACCTTAACCAGACATATGGGTACGACATCATCCTGCCCACCTTCATAATAGGGGCGCCGCTTGCGGCCGTCCTCTCCAGGGCGTATGGCGGGCCGTTGTCAGAGTCGATGGGCCACGAGGAACGCAGCCTGACGAGGAGGGTGAAAATATTGGCGATCCTCCTAGGCGTGGCCGCCTCCCTGGCCCTGGGCGCTCTGATGGGCAACCTGCTCAACGGGGTGGGCTTAGGCGCCATGCTGCTCGTAGCGGTCGGCCCCCGCCTGGGCCTGATCTTCGACGAGAGGATGGGCAGGATGTACGGGAAGGCAGCCACGAACGCCTTCGCGGTCTTCTCAATCTGCGCCGGCTACCTCAGATTCTACCACATGCAGATGTACCCTGGGCAGGTCACCCTGGACACGTTCGTGGCCGTCATATGGATCTCGTGGGCCAGCCTCGTCCTTTCCTGGCTCTACTACTACTTCGTCGGCGGGGAATGAGACGTGAGGACACAGATGAGGGAGATCAGGGCCGATAGGGGGATCACCCAGGAGGCGCTGGCCGACGTGGTCGACGCCACGAGGCAGACCATCCTCTTCCTAGAGAAGGGCAAGTACAACCCGTCGCTGAGGCTCGCATGGAGGATATCGAGGATCCTCGGCAGGCCGATCGAGGAGATCTTCAGCTTCGAGGACGAGGAATGGGAGGCGCGGCCAGGCGGTGAGCCGGCCAGATGAAAGGCATGCGACAGGTGGATGAAAGGGGTGGTCGTGAGAGATGCTGATTAAGGATGATAACAAGCTGCTGGCCATAGGGATGTTCTCGCTCGCGCTGAGCGTCCCCATGGGCTTCCTGCACTTCGAGTATCTGGGCTTCTCTGTCTCTGACTTCGTCGAGGGGATGCTAGTCGGGGTTTCCCTTGTGCTGAATCTGTTCTGTCTCTGGAGGAGGAGGGAGAAAAAACAAGCCTAGGATTCGACTTCGATTATACGGAGCCTTTCATTCCCAGCTGAATTTGCCGTCCTTTTGGAGCACCTTGCCGTCGAGCAGTATCCTGCCGGGCTTCATGGTCTTTATTATGTCCCAGTGGACGGCGCTCTTGTTGACGCCGCCGCACTCCTTGTATGCGTTGCCCAGGGCGAGGTGTATCGTGTCGCCGATCTTCTCGTCGAAGAGGATGTTCCTGGTGAACCTCCTTATCCCCCTGTTCGTCCCTATGCCTAGCTCGCCTAGCCTCCTCGAGCCCTGATCCGTCTCTATTATGCTCCTCAGCGT
>CAZYUK010000166.1:0-3895 GCA_964650675.1 uncultured Candidatus Bathyarchaeia archaeon | reverse complement strand
ACGGCCTCGGCTCATGCGACATGAAGGCGGGCATCGCCAGCGTCCTCACGATGCTCAGAGCGATAGGCGACTCGGGCCACAGCCTCAGGGGCGAGCTCTCCTTTTCAGGGGTCATCGACGAGGAGGCCTACGGGGAGGGCGCCAAGGCGATGCTCAGGACAGATTTCTCCAAGGTGGACGCCATCGTCCTCGCCGAGCCCTACCCAGGCGACGAGTC
This sequence comes from uncultured Candidatus Bathyarchaeia archaeon, assembly GCA_964650675.1. Taxonomy (GTDB): domain Archaea; phylum Thermoproteota; class Bathyarchaeia; order TCS64; family TCS64; genus UBA8941. Next base: position 3,678 of record CAZYUK010000166.1, on the reverse strand, counting down.
GAAGCCCATCCCGCTGGGCATCACTGGGAAGATACTCTACGACATATACGTAAGGGGGAAGGCTGCCCACGGCTTCCGCCCGCAGCTCGGGATAAACGCGGTCGAGGAAGCGGCGAAGATAGTCGCCAACCTCGACAAGCTCAGCTTCCTGGAGCACCCCGATTTCGGGAAGGGGAACTACTGCACACTGAAGTTCGAGGGAGGATACAAGGTCTACAGCGTCGTCATCCCTGCGGCGGCCCGCTTCGAGGTGAACAGGCTACTCGTCCCAGGCGAGACCGTCCAGACCGCGATCGCCGACATGGAGAGGCTGGTCAGGTCCCTAAACCTGAGATCCGAGGTCGAGGTGAAGACGAAGCCGCCGAGGTACGAGGCGTATGTGATGAGGAGGGATGAGCCGATCCTGAAGGCGTTCGACCCCGTCTATCGTGAGGTTATGGGGAAGGCGCCGCTCTACGAGTACGCCTACGGCATAACGGACGCCAACATCTTTGCCGGAGAAGGCGGCATACCCTGCCTCCACCTCGGGCCTAAGCGCGGCGGGGCACACGAGAAGAACGAGTACGTCCCGCTCGACTGGCTGCCACCCATGTCTAGGATGTACGCAATGATCGCGGACAGGTTCCTCGGCGGCTGACCACTAGGCGCTCCCCCCGTCATGATAGTGAAAGATAAATGGCAGGAGGGGGGTTAACACTCCCTTGACAACCGATGTATGAGGACCTTCTGAGTAAGCTTGATGATTCATACACCGTCAGGGTTCTGGAGGAGATGGTAAGCATCCCCTCTGTCGTCAAGGAGGAGAGGACCCTAGCCGAGTACCTCAAGGAGAGGCTCGATGAGTTGGGGCTTGAGACCGAGCTGCAAGAGGTTGAGCCCGGACGCCCAAACGTCTACGCGCGCCTCAAGGGGGCTGGGAAGGGTAAGAGGCTGAACCTGTGCGGCCACACGGACACCGTGCCCGTCGTCGAAGGCTGGGACACCGACCCGTTCAAGCCAGTCAGGAGAGGCGGCAGGCTTTACGGCCTCGGCTCAAACGACATGAAGGGCGGCCTGGCGTGCGCACTCAACACGATCAGGGCGTTCGTAGAGTCAGGGTACAGGTTCGACGGCGAGCTGTCCTTCTCAGGCGTCGTGGACGAGGAGGCCTACGGCGAGGGGGCGAAGGCGATGCTGAGGACGGACTACGGGAAGGTCGACGTGATAGTGCTCGGTGAGCCGAACAACGGCGAGGAGGGCTCAGAGGTGCACCTCGGCATCACGGGGAAGATACTCTACGACATCAACGTGAAGGGAAAGGCTGCCCACGGCTTCAGCCCTGAGGAAGGCATAAACGCCGTTGAGGAGGCTGGGTTAATCTTGGCCAATCTAAGTAAACTCCGCTTTAAGGAGCATCCGAGGTTCGGCAGGGGGAACTACAGCACACTAAAGATTGAGGGCGGCTACAAGGTCTACAGCGTCGTCGTGCCCGCGAGCTGCCGGTTCGAGGTGAACAGGCTGCTCGTGCCGGGGGAGACCGTAGAGTACGCCGTGAAGGACATGATCAGGCTGGTGAAGAGCCTCAACTTGAGATCAGAAGTAGAGGTCAAGACCAAGCCGCCACTGTACGCGGCGTATGAGATGAAGGAGAGAGAGCCAATCGTCAGGCTATTCGACGAGGTCTACAGGAAGGTCGTGGGCAAGGCGCCCATGTACAACTACTCCAAGAGCATAACGGATGCAAACACCTTCACGGGTGAGGGCGGCATACCGTGTCTGCACCTCGGCCCGAAGCCGGGGGGCACCCACCAGAAGAATGAGTACGTCGAGCTTGAATGGCTACCGCTGGTATCGAAGATGAACGCACTCGTAGCCGCCAGGTTCCTCGGGTGAGGTTGAAAGTTATTTAAGCGGTGGAGCGATCGACTGAGCATGGCATCGGAAACGGTTGAGGAGATCTCCATCAGGGAGTTCAAGAGGCTCGACGTGAGGATAGGGACCATCGTGGAGGTCGAAAAGATACCAGGCAGCGACAAGCTCTACAGGCAGCAGGTGGACATGGGCGACCACGTCCGCCAGATAGTCAGCAGCCTCGCAGAGTACTACAAGCCGGAGGAGCTGGTGGGGATGAGGATCGCTGTCGTATGCAACCTGAAGCCCGCGAAGATTTTCGGGAACGTCAGCAACGGGATGCTGCTCGCCGCAGAGAAGGAAGGAAAGCTGGCCCTGCTCACGACCGACAGGGAGATACCAAACGGGGCGAGGATGACCTAGGCGACGGAACCGCTCCACAACCTCATATACGCCGTGAACCCATCAAATCCACGGTGAATATTATGGGTTTCTGGCCTGAAGGGTTCAGGTGCTGCGTCAACATCAGCTTCGACTACGACTCGAACAGCGCCACCATCTGGCGCACCCCACTCGACATAGTCAACCAGAGCAGGGGGCGCTTCGCGCCAAAGGTGGCGATCCCAAGGATACTCGACATGCTTGAAAGGCACAACATAAAGGCGACGTTCTTCGTCCCCGGCTGGACGGCCGACAACTTCCCCGACTCCGTGAGGGATATCGTGAAGCGTGGCCACGAGGTCGGCGCCCACGGCTACACGCACGAGAGGCTCGCCGAGCTGAGCTGGGAGTTCGAGGAGCAGGTCTTCGAGAAGAGCCTGAACGCCCTCAAGAAGCTCGGCGTGAAGCCGGAGGGGTTCCGCGCCCCGTACTGGCTGATAAGCGACCGAACAATCGAGCGCATCAAACAGTTCGGCTTCAAGTACGACAGCGACTTCATGGACGACGACATGCCATACATGCTCGAATGGCGGGGGAAGCCCACCGGGCTCGTAGAGCTCCCAGTTGAGTGGATGCTCGACGACTGGCCCCAGTACGACACGGAGCGCAGGGCGCCTGAGGACGCGTACAGGATATGGAAGCCGGAGTTCGAGGGGATATACAGGCTCGGCCGCTACTTCGGGTTGACATGCCACCCGCAGGCGACTGGGCGCATAAGCCGCCTCGACATGCTCGAGAAGCTGATCACCGAGATGGAGGCGAAGGGGGACGTTTGGTTCGCCACCTGCAGGGAGGTCGCGGACTGGAGCAGGAAGAAGCTCTCATAACCTCCTCTTCAGAGCCTCGACGAGGGCGGGGAGGGCCTCGCCTGATCTAGCGATCACCTGCACGTCGCTGATGCCGCTGAGCTCAGTGCGGGTGATGTTGACCTCGATTATCTTCCCCTTCTTCCTCTTCACCGTCATGGGGATGCCAGCGGCTGGGTGAACCAGGGCTGAAGTACCTGCGACGAGGATGCAGTCGCTCCTCCTAGCCTCCTCGAAGCAGCGCCTCAGCACATCCTGTGGGATCGGCTCGCCGAACATCACCGTGTCGCTCTTGACGACGCCGCCGCAGTACGGGCACCTCGGTGGCATCACGGAGAGGTCGAAGCCCTCCCTCTGGAACCTGGAGCCGCAGTCGATGCACCTCAGCTTCTGGGAGTTGCCGTGGATCTCGAGCAGGTTTCTGCTCCCGGCCAATACGTGCAGGTTGTCTATGTTCTGGGTTATCAGCACCCTCAGGACCCCCATCGCCTCCAACTCAGCGAGGGCGTAGTGGCCACTGTTCGGCTTAGCGCCTACGAGGGCGCCGCCGAGGCCGAGGGACCTCTCGGGGGTTAGCCTTTGCTCCCAGTAGCCCTTGGGG
>CAZYUK010000165.1:0-3934 GCA_964650675.1 uncultured Candidatus Bathyarchaeia archaeon | reverse complement strand
GCCTGATGCTCCACGAGGACGGCACCCTCACCTACCGCACCGCCATCTGCGAGCTAGGGCAGGGAAGCCCATTCGGCCACGCCAAGATAGTCGCCGAGATCGTCGGCGCAGACATGACCTCGATCAAGATCGAGCAGCCTGACACCGACTCGACGCCGGACTCCAAGCCGACCCACGGCAGCAGGGGACTCATGATGGGGGGCACCGCCGCCGCCGACGCCGCGATAAAGCTCAGGGAGAGGATGGTCAGGGTCGCCGCAGACATGCTTGGCTGCCCCCAGAAGCAGGTTGAGCTCCGCGACAGCGCCGCGTACAACAAGAGGAAGCCAGAGGTCAAGATACCATTCAAGGAGCTCGCAGAGGAGATGCACGTCAGGGGCGAGAGCCCAGGCAGTTACGGCTTCTACGCCTCGCCAAAGCGGTTCTTCGACCCCGAGACCGGCCTCGGCGTCAACTACTCTGTCTACACATTCGCAGCCACCGTGGCGGAGGTTGAGGTAGACCTGGAGACCGGGCAGGCAGAGGTCGTGAAGGTCTGGCCCGCGATGGACGTCGGCAAGGCGATCGACCCCCTCATGGTGGAGGGGCAGATCCAGGGCGCGGTCTCGCAGGGGATAGGCTTCGCCCTGATGGAGAACCTGCAGCTGAGGGACGGCGTGGTCCTCAACCCCGGCTTCAAGGACTACGTGGTGCCCTCCGCGATAGACACGCCCGAGGTTGATGATACAATCATCGTCGAGTCCGCCTACAAGTACGGGGCCTTCGGCGCGAAGGGGGTCGGGGAGCCCGCCATCATAAGCGTCGTCCCCGCCGTGGTCAACGCGATACACCACGCGACTGGGCTGAGGTTCAGCACCATACCGGTGACGCCGGACCGCCTGCACAGGGCGCTGAAGGAGGCACGGGGATGAGGCCGCTGACAGGATTCGAGCTCCTCAGGCCGAGGACGCTTGTCGGGGCGCTTGAAATCATGACGACCCTCGAGGGGGCCCAGCCGATAGCCGGCGGCACCGACCTCATCCCCACCTACAGGGACCTCGGATGCAAGGCGGGCAACCTGGTCGACCTCGGCCTCATACCCGAGCTCAACCACATCTTCGAGGAGGGAAGATACATCAACATAGGCCCAACCACGACCCACGCCCAGCTGCAGGCGTCGAAGCTGATCGCGGAGAAGGCTCGGGCCCTCCACGACGCCGTCAGCGTCCTTGGCAGCGTCCAGATAAGGAACAGGGGGACAATCGGCGGCAACCTGTGCAACGCCTCGCCGGCCGCCGACACCGCGCCCCCCCTCCTCGTGCTCGACGCAGAGGTCGCCGTCTCCTCCCTCGACGACTCGAGGTGGATGCCGCTCCAGGACCTGTTCGCGGGGCCGAAGACGACCACCCTCGACCCCGACGAGCTCCTCACAGGCATCAGGCTCCCCAGGGCCGAGGGCGCCGGCTCGGCGTTCCAGAGGCTCTGCAGGAGGGGAGGCTTCACCCTGTCCGTGGTGAACGCCGCCGCCTACGTCGAGCGCGACGGCGGAACATGCCGGTCGGCGAGGATAGCCCTCGGCTCAGTCGCCCCCACCCCGGTGAGGATGACCGAGGCCGAGGAGAGGCTGGAGGGGAAGACGATGACCGAGAGGCTGATCGGCGAGGCAGCGGAGGCGTGCAGGGAACGGGTTAGCCCGATAGACGACGTGAGGGGCACAGCCGAGTATCGGCGGGACATGTCCGAGGTCCTAGTCAGGAGGACGCTGGGCGAAGCCTGGAGGAGGGCGGGAGGCGAGCCGTGATGACGACATTCGACCTCAACGGGAAATCGGTGACCGCGGAGACGGTGAGCACCATGACCCTCCTCGACCTCCTCAGGGTCCAGCTCGGCGTCACCAGCGTCAAGAAGGGGTGCGAGCAGGGGGAGTGCGGCGCATGCACGGTGTTGCTGGACGGCCTCCCGGTGACCAGTTGCCTTGTGCTCGCGCCCCAGGTCGAGGGAAGGCACGTCACCACGGTCGAGGGGCTCGCCGAGAACCCGCTGATGAGGGGGCTGAGGGACGCCTTCATGGAGAACGGCGCCGTCCAGTGCGGCTACTGCACACCCGGGATGCTGCTGTCGAGCTACGCGCTGCTCAGGGACAACCCCCACCCCTCAGAGGAGGAGGTACGGGCCGGCATCGAGGGCAACATCTGCCGCTGCACCGGCTACGTCAAGATAATCGAGTCGATCCTGGACGCCGTGGAGAGGATAACACCTGAGTGACGCTGAGATAGTTTCGATGCTGAACGAGCTGCTCGCAGAGGGAAGGGGAGCGGTCCTCTGCACCCTCATCTATAAGGAGGGGTCGGGGCCGAGGGACCCGGGCGCCAAGATGTTGATAACCGGCGAGGGGAGGACGCTCGGCACCATCGGCGGTGGTGGCATGGAGAGGCTCCTCGTCAGGGAGGCTCTGGAGGCCCTGAGGGAGGGGAGGCCCCGCACCCTCCACTTCGCCCTGGGTATACCCCCGAGGGAGGGAATGATCGCCGTCGACTCGAAGTGCGGCGGGGAGGTGAAGATATTCATGGACGTTATCAAGCCTGATCCTAGGCTCATCATCGCCGGCTCGGGGCTCATAGCCCAGGCCGTCGCCAGGTACGCCCGCGACTGCGGGTTCCAGGTGATAGTCGTCGACGACGCGGACACGGCGAGGGAGGAGAACTTCCCGGGCGTGACGCTCGTCAACGACCCCTACCCGGCGTCCCTGGGGGAGGTCGAGGTCAGAGCCAGCGACTACTTCGCGGTCCTGCACGGCGAGACGCCGTTCGAGCTCGCCGCCCTCAGGTACGCCGCTAGGGCCCGGCCGGCGTACATCGGGCTGCTGGGCAGCGCCAACAAGGCGAGGAGGCACAGGGAGCAGCTGGCCAAGGAGGGGCTCGACCGCGGCGTGCTGGACGCCATCCACGGCCCCGTCGGCCTAGACATAGGCGCAGAGACGCCTGAGGAGATCGCCGTCAGCATTGTCGCCGAGATGATAAAGGAGAAGCGGGGCTGAGCCGTTGCATCCTCTCTTCCCTGAGTAGGAGCCCACGCCCACCTCGGATATCTTGAGGCCCCTGGGTTCCCCGTACATCATCATGCCAGCGCCTCGCAAACCTCATACACGATAGACTAATCAATGTAGGGCCGGTGCACCCAAACGTTTTTTTCGGGTCTCCCTTAGTATCATCCAGTCATCGGGTGAGAGACGATGGATCCGAGGGTGACTGAGCACGCAAGGCTGATCGTGACCTACGCGACAGGTGTCAAGAAGGGGGACCAGGTCCTGATAATGGCCTCAGACTACGGGCTGGACCTGGCGTCCGAGATCTACAAGGAGGCTGCGAGGCTGGGCGGAAGCCCGCTGATAATGATGACCCCCTCTGAGGTGAACCGCGCCTACTACGAGGTGACCCCCGAGGAGTACCTGGACATATTCCCTAAGCACTTCTACGATCTGACAAAGGCTTCCGACGTTGTGATCTCGATAAGGTCGGACGTGAACACGAAGACGCTCGGCAACGTCGACCCCGCCAAGATGGGACGGCGGGACAAGGCGGTGAGGCCCGTTCAGGACGAGCGGCTGAGCAAGAGGTGGTGCCTGACCCAGGCGCCGACCCCCGGCTACGCACAGGACGCGGACATGTCGCTGAAGGAGTACGAGGACTTCCTCTACTCAGCTATACTGATCGACTGGTCCGGCCAGAGGGCGCAGATGGAGATGCTGAAGAAGGAGCTTGACAAGGCTGAGAGGGTCGAGATAACAGGTGAGAAGACAAGGCTATCGATGTCGATAAAGGGGAGGAAAGCGGTCGTCGGAGACGCTATCCACAACGTCCCCGGCGGCGAGGTCTACACCGCCCCGGTCGACGACTCCGCCGAGGGGGAGATCTGGTTCGACATGCCCGGCATCAGGTACGGCAGGGAGATCAGG
>CAZYUK010000164.1:0-3955 GCA_964650675.1 uncultured Candidatus Bathyarchaeia archaeon | reverse complement strand
GACATAGGGCGCGTACTTCTCGTACCCCTCGGGCGGGCTCCTTATCACCGTCCAGCTCACCACCTTCCCCGCCTCCGGCAGCTTATAGGGTTTGAACTCTGTACAGCCGCATGTGCAGACGGGCGTCTTCGGGAAGTACCTCACCCCGCACGCCGCGCACTTCTCGCCCAGCAACCTGTATCTCGGCTTCTCCTCGCGCCAGTACCTCGGTACGCTCATCTCAGACCCTCCTCAGGATGGCTACGGAGCAGGTCGAGCCGACGCTGGCCATGCTCTGAGCCATCCCTATCCTCGCCCCCTTGACCTGGCTCGGCCCGGCGGCGTCCCTCAGCTGAAGCGCCACCTCGGCGACCTGGTAGACGCCGGTCGCCCCGAGCGGGTTACCCCTCGCCTTGAGGCCGCCGAATGTGTTCGTGGGGATCTGCCCCTCCCTCGACGTGCCCCCTGAGGTGGCGAGGGCCGCGCCCTCGCCCATCTCGGCGAATCCAAGCCCCTCGAGGCTGAGGACGCCGTCGATGGTCGTATCGTCCATGACCTCGAGGACGTTCACGTCCTTCGGGGAGACTCCGGCTAGCATATACGCCTTTTCCGCCGCCTTCTTCACCGCGCCCAGGATCAGCGGGTCGCTCCTCTGAGCTATCGATAAGGCGTCCGTGGCGACGGCCGTCGCCGCCACCTCTACACCGCCACTGACCGTCTCCGTGGGGCGGAGCAGGATGGCCGCCGCGCCGTCGCAGACCGCCGAGCACTCCATCACGTGGATGGGATCTGCCTCCATCGGCGAGGCCATCACCCTCTCGATGCTCAGCTTGAACGGGTACTGGGCGTGGGCGCATCCGACGGCGTTGTCGTGCCCCCTGACGGCGAACATCGCGACGTCCTCCGGCTTCACGTCGAACCTCTCGGTGTACATCCTGTGCAGGATGGCGCTCAGCCCTGTCTTCGTGACGCCTGTGAAGGCGACGTACTCCTGGTCCTCGGCGGTCGCCTGGCTTGAAGCAACGCACTCTGGGAGCATGTCGCTCATCTTCTCGACGCCGCCCACGAGGACTGAGTCGCATCTGCCGGAGGCGACGGCCTGGACCCCCTCGTGGAAGGCGACGCCGCCGCTCGCCTGGCCTGCCTCGACCCTCGTAGCGAATATGCCCGGTTTCCCTATTGCCTCGGCCATCATGGCCCCTAAATGGAGCTGATGCTGGAGGTGCCCCCCTGACATGTTGGCGACGTAGAGGGCCTCCACCGCCGGGCTGCCAGAGTCCTTCATCGCTGCGACTGCGGCCTCGGCGAAAAGCTCCTTCACGGACCTCTCCCACGGCTCCCCGACCCTTGTGAAGCCGACCCCTGCTATCGCAACGTTCCTCATTGAATTATCTGCCCCCTGTGCCTCAGGTAGGTGGCGTAGTCGACGTACTGTTTGCGGTCGATGAAGGCCTGGACCTTGGGCCCCGTCCTCCTCCCCTTTATCTGCTCCCTCACCTTGAAGACGAAGCTGTCGCTGCCGGCGCCTGAACCATACGAGACCATGAATATGTCGTCGCCTGGCTCCGCGACATCCAGTGTGGCGGCCAGGCCGAGGGGGGAGGAGCCGGCGTACGTGTTTCCGACCAGGGGCGCGACCAGGCCGGGCTTTATCTGGTCCATGCTGAAGCCTAGTATCTTGGAGACGTTTATCGGGAACTTCGTGTTCGGCTGGTGGAAGACGGCGTACTTGAAGTCTGTCGCCTTGTACCCGGTCTCGTCCAGAAGCCCCTTGCCGGCTCCGACGATATGCTTGAAGTAGGCCGGCTCCCCGGTGAACCTGTTCCCGTGCCTAGGGTACATCTCCTTCGACCTACGCCAGAAGTCCGGCGTATCGGTCGTGAACGAATACGAAGCCTCGACCTCTGCGAGGGAGTCGTCGAGCGGCCCGAATAGGTAGGCGGCGCCGCCGCACGCGGCCGTGTACTCCAACGCGTCCATGGGCTTCCCCTGGGCCGTGTCCGCACCTATCGCCATCGCGTACCGCTGCATGCCGCTGCCTATGAGCCCGATGCACGTCTGGAACGCCTCGGTCCCGGCCTTACAGGCGAACTCGTAGTCGGCCGTTAAGACGCTAGGCGTCGCCCCTATCGCCTCGGCGACTATCGTCCCCGATGGCTTCACGGCATATGGCTTAGACTCGGTGCCGACGTACACGGCCCCTATCTTCGAGGGGTCCACGCCCGCCCTCCTGACGGCGAGCTTCGCGCACTCGACGGAGATGGTGACGGTGTCCTCGTCGAGACCGACCACGGCCTTTTCCTCGACGGGCTCGCCCGAGGTGCCCCACATCCTGTTGACCTCGGCGGCCTTTAGCCTGTACATGGGCACGTAGGCGCCGTAGCCGGCTATGCCGACCTTGTTGAGAGTCCTCATGACGTCCTCAGTCCCGAATGGAGACTGAGAGAAGGTGAATCGCATCATATTTAAGCGATTCGACGCAAATCGAGTTTTACTTCGACATTTAACGAATGGGTGCGGCGACTCATCCGATGTAGATGTCTCTCGCCGTTCTTATGGACTTGAGCGTCGCCCTCAGCGAATACGGCCTCTCGAAGCGGCACACGAACCCCTTCCAGTCGTCTCCGACCACCTCGATCTCATCGATGCCCATCTCACCGACCCCCTCCTTCGACGCGTTCGCGATATGCGCGATCTTGGCGGGGTCGAACCCCATCAGGCGGGAGCAGAGGGAATCCACGGAGACCACGTTCGTCCCGGCGACGATCACGCCCATCCCCCTCGGGTTGCCGACGGTGGGCCCGTTCCCCTCCATGCAGGTCATCCCATCGACGACGATTATGTCGCTCCTGACCGTCTTCGCAAGGTAGGGGAGTATCTCGTCGAGGTGTCTATGGTAGGCACTCTTCCTGGCGGCCCTGAAGACGCCGTAGAGGTTCTTGATGCTCAGGGTAACGAGTGTGTGGCCGCACGTCTTTATCTTGGGGAGGTTTATGAAGTAGTCCGCATCCAGCACCGTCTTGGGCAGTTCGAGCTCGACTCCGGCGACCCTGTGGACCTCGCACTCGTCCCTGCTCAGGTTCAGGAACGGCACCCCGAGGCCTTCGAGCCTCTCCATCAGGCCGGAGTCGGAGACCCTCCTCTCCGCGGTGCCCGCGATGTTGTCTGATTCCACGACGGTGACATCGCCACCCTTCTCACGCGCCAGCCTGACGACAGCCTCGATGATGCCGAAGTCGGTTATGACCATGCCCTGGGGGTTCTTTGGGTTGCAGATGTTCGGCTTGACGACGACCCTCCTCCCCCTTTTCAGGTTCAGGCCACCGATGAGGTCGACGCCTCTCCTCACAGACGACTCGATGTCGCCTCCGACCCGCACGAGCGAAACCCTGCTCATCCACCCCGCCTCCCCGCGCCTTTCCCGGTCTCGGGAATCTGGCTTGAGATGCGCCCCATGGCCTCGAGCATCGCTATCTCGTCGTCGATGGTTATCCTCGGCGCCTCGGCTCCCTCGACGAGCCTGGCAAGGTGCCTGTACTGCTCCCTGAAGGAGGGGTGCCTGAACCTGACGAGGTCGAGGTACCAGTCTAGGCCACGGCTACTGAACTTCCTCCTGCCATCGCCGGTCTCGAGGGTGTATGAGAAGGGGTTTATCGCCAGGTCGGTGTGCAGGCTCCCCTTACTGCCGTAGAGGTCTAGCCTGAACGTTGGTATCAGGCGCGTCCAGCTGAGGGAGCAGTCGATGCCGACGCCGAGCTCGGTCACGAGCCTCACCCTCATGTTGTCGCAGACCTCGTAGCTCCTGCACCACCAGGAGACCTCCTCGACATCGGCGGCCCTGCCGGCGAGCACCGTGGTGACCGAGAGGATGTGGGGCATTATGTCCTCGATTATGCCCCTGTTCGTCTCGGTGCGGAAGCTCGTCTGGGCGCCGTAGCCCCTCAGGTTGTTCTCGAAGCGGGCCTCAATCCTCTCG
>CAZYUK010000163.1:0-3979 GCA_964650675.1 uncultured Candidatus Bathyarchaeia archaeon | reverse complement strand
GCTCCATAAATAATCCCTTCTTCCAGTGAGTCACTCGTCGATTCAACGGCGTCCAGATCTGTTTCAATTACGCACCACTCGTGCCAAACATAGATAAGACACTGATCTCTGAACATCCGGCTTAAACGTTAACTTCCCGGCAGGGTCACATATCAAGTGAGCCAGACATGAAAGTCGTCGAAAGCGTCCTCGACCTCATAGGAGACACGCCCATGGTCAGGCTGCACAGGGTCGTCTCCAGGGGCGGAGCGGACATCTTCGTCAAACTCGAGTACCTCAACCCGAGCGGAAGCTACAAGGACAGGATAGCGCTCGAGATGATAAGGGCGGCCGAGGCGGAGGGGAAGCTGAAGCCGGGGTACACGATCATCGACGCGAGCACGGGTAACACGGGCACAGCCCTCAGCTTCGTCGGCACTCGCCTAGGATACAGGGTCGAGATATACATGCCGGAGGGCATGACCAAGGAGAGGATCAGGATCATGGAGAGCTACGGCGCCAAGGTCCACGAGATCAAGCTCGACTCGGGTCCCGGAGATGGCAGCGTGGCGGGCGCCGAGGTCGAGATCGGCACCAGGCTCAGGTGCCTCGAGGTCGAGAGGGGCAACCCGATGGTCTGGTGGGCGCGCCAGTTCAGCAACCCGGCCAACGTCAAGGCGCACGTCAGGACAGGCGAGGAGATACTCGAGCAGATGGACGGCAGGGTAGACGCCTTCGTCGCCTCCATAGGTGTAGGCGGCGCACTGTACGGCGTGGCCAAGGCATTGAAGAGAAAGCTGCCCAACGTGAAGATAATAGGCCTCGAGCCTACCTCGGCGAGGTACCCCATAAGCGAGGGCTTCAAGACCATCCCCGGCGCGAGCCCGGAGGTGGCCGGCGGCATAATCGCTGAGATGATGGACAGCGGCCTCATAGACGAGGTCGTGAAGGTGAGCAACGAGGACGCTGTCGCGACCTCCGACAGGTTGGTCCGTGAGGAGGGGCTCTTCTGCGGCATGTCTTCAGGGGCGAATGTCTTCTACTCCGTCAAGGTGGCGGAGGAGCTTGGCAGGGGCAAACGGGTGGCGACCGTGCTGCCAGATCACCGTGACAGGTACCTTTCCGAGAAGAGGTACACGACCTAGCCCCTAGACCCTCTCTATGATGGGTCCCCTCTCCATCCTCACGATGCGGAGTATCTTGTCTGGGTCGATCTCTATTTTCACCTCTTCAACCCTCACCTCCTTGACCGGCCTACCGGACCTCTCGTCCAGCTCGTCCCTAACGGAGACGAGGCCGGCCGCCTCAAGCTCGGCGATCCTCCTCTGGACCGTGGCATATGGTATCCTGTTGTCCTCCGAGACCTGTGTCAGGTTCTTCTTGCCGCTCCTCAGGTCAGCGATTATCTCCCATGAGTATTTCTTGGTGAGGGCCCTCATCCTCGCCTTCAACACGCTCGACCGCTCCGACATGCGCGCACCCCGGAGAAATGGTCGGCCGAACCAATATATTTACTGTAATGTGGCATTGAAGAAAGATTGGCCCTTGATGCTGGATAGGCAGCCGGTGTCACGGATTCACCAGGCGGACGCCGGCCCTCTCCAGCATCTCCAGCTTGTGGACCTTCGACCTCTGGGTCACGGTGACGAGGTCGAAGATATCGAATCCGATCCTCCTCAGGTAGTCCTCGAGTCCGAGTAGGGCCTTGACGGCGCCGCTCCCACTCCCACCCGCCGAGGCTATTCCGAGCGCCCTCTTCCCGTTGAACCTTCTGAAGTCGGAGTATACCTCACACCGCCTGAGCCTGTCCAGGAAGATCTTCGCCGACTCGCTTAGGTCGTGCCAGTAGACGGGCGTCGCGAAGACGAGCGCGTCCGCCTCGGTGATCTTGTCCCTGAGGGCCTGGAAGTCGTCCTCGAGTACGCATGTACCCTCGCGGCGGCATAGGCCCCAGCCGCCCTCGCAGGCGATGCAGGGCTTCATGTTGAGCCCGTTGAGGTGCACCAGCTCGGTCTCAGCCCCGGCGACTCTGGCCCCCCTAAGGACGGCCTGCGCGGTCTTCGACGTTAGCCCGTCGAGGTTGGGGCTTGACTGGATCGCCAGAACCTTCATTGATTCACCTGCAAGACTGGAGCAAGCATCGCCGATAAAGTTTATCCATTCTCCACATTCGTCGGTCATCCGCCTCGGCAGTGCGTCATATACTAATATGTTTATGAATGAGCGCTCAGTAGATACGGCAAGGTGTCCTCATAAAGTTATTAACCGTTCGTCTATATTGAGCGAGAAATTGAATGGGGTAGAGGGCGGCTGAATGGGGTTCGTCGAAGACCGCAAGGGCTCAGAGGGTGGCGGCAGCTACATACTCCGAATTTTGTCATTCGTGAAGCCCTACTGGAGGACGAGCGTCCTCGCAGCACTCATGCTCGTGGCATCGGTTCTCGCCGACCTGACCATACCGACGCTTATCCAGCGGATTATCGACCTGGGTATAGTGCCCAAGGACATGAGCATGATAACGGTGACCGCAGCGCTCATGGTGGGCGTCGCCTTCTTCGAGGCGGCTGCCTCCATAGGGAACACCTTCCTGGCGGTGAGGGTCGCTCAGAACTTCGCCGCGGACGTCAGATCCGCCACCTTCCACAGGATCCAGAGTTTCAGCTTCGGGAACCTTGACAGGTTTCAGACCGGGCAGCTAATCGTCCGCCTCACGAGCGACGTCAACGCCGTCCAGATGATGGTGATGATGGGCCTCAGGATGTTCATCAGGGCTCCCATAATGGTTGTCGGAAGCATAACACTGATGTTCGTCCTGAACGCGGAGCTGGCGAGGATCGTCCTGATCCTCCTCCCCATCACCTTCGTCCTGGCCGGGGTGTTCGTCGTCAAGGCGCAGCCCATGTTCCTGGAGGTCCAGAGGAGGCTGGACAGGCTGAACACGGTGCTCCAGGAGAACCTCGCAGGCGTGAGGGTGGTCAAGGCGTTCGTCAGGACGGAGCGCGAGGCGAAGCGCTTCGACGAGGCGAACACCGACCTCACCAAGCAATCTATGAAGGTTCTGACGATCTTCGCCGTCCTCTTCCCCTCGATGCAGATGATAATCAACGCCAGCATCCTGGGAGTCGTCTGGTTCGGCGGCCTTGAGGTCGTGGCGGGGAGTTTCACCATAGGCGAAATCCTCGCCTTCACCAACTACCTCCTCACCTCGATCATGCCCCTCCTCTTCCTCGCCATGATGGCCAGCCAGCTGTCGGCCGCCAACGCCTCAGCCCAGCGCATATACGAGGTCCTCGACTCTGAGCCACAGGTTCAGGACAGGCCGGACGCCAAGAGGATGCCCGAGGTGAGGGGCAGGGTCGTGTTCGACGGAGTCTGCTTCAGCTACGGCAGTGACTGCAGCGAGCCTGTGCTGCAGGACATCAACCTCGTCGCGGAGCCGGGCCAGACGGTTGCGGTCCTAGGCGCGACCGGCTCCGGGAAGTCGACCCTCATCGACCTCATCCCGAGGTTCTACGACGTTACGAGGGGGAGGCTGACCATAGACGGCATCGACGTGAGGGATGTGACGTTCGATTCGCTGCGCTCCCACATCGGCGTCGCCCTCCAGGAGGCCATCCTCTTCAGCGGGACAATAAGGGACAACATCAAGTACGGGAGGCCGGACGCCTCGGAGGAGGAGGTCGTGGCCGCGGCGAAGGCGGCCGAGGCCCATGACTTCATCATGGGCTTCCCAAAGGGGTACGACAACGACGTCGGTGAGAGGGGTGTCGGCCTCTCCGGCGGTCAGAAGCAGAGGATAAGCATCGCCCGGGCTCTCCTCATCCGGCCGAAGATACTCATACTGGACGACAGCACAAGCTCGGTGGACGTTGAGACCGAGGCTAAGATCCAGGAAGCCCTTGATCGGATCATGGTTGACAGGACCTGCTTCATCATCGCCCAGCGCATCAGCACGGTGCTCAGGGCCGACAAGATCGTGGTCCTCGACAAAGGTAGGATC
>CAZYUK010000162.1:0-4044 GCA_964650675.1 uncultured Candidatus Bathyarchaeia archaeon | reverse complement strand
CGCGAAGGAGCTGAGGCTGACCCCCTGACGCGTCGCTATCGCCTTCAGCCTGTCGACTAGGTGGGTCGGCAGTATCAGAAGCTTCGTGTCCTCCTGGGGCAATCTCCGCATCGACCCCTACCCCCGCCTCGCCAGCTTAAGCTTCATGACGCCCTTCGAGACCTCACGGTCTGAGACCTCGTAGCCAAGCACGTCGAGGACCCCCTCCACGAAGAGGCTGAAGACCTCCGTGAAGCCCTCTGTGAACCTCTCGCTGACGCAGGTGACGGCGAGGCGGTCGTCCTTCTGCCTCTCCAGGGAGAAGCCGCTGGCGCCGAAGGTGAGCAGCCCCATCGCCTCCTCGAAGGCTTCGAGGGGCTTGTCCGTCTTCGCGGAGAAGTACTTGCCGTACCAGTGGCCGACCTCGCGCCACATGTCGGCGAGCCTCTTCCCCCCCTCGCTGTAGGCGGCGTCTACGACCTGGTAGAGGAGGTGCTCGGGGACGAATGTGAAGCCGACCTCCTGTGCCTTCTCGAGCATCCAGCGCTCCTCGACGACCTCCTTGAGGCTTATCCCAGCCTCCTCGACCCTTAGAGCCTGCTCGAGGATGTCGTTGACGGTCTGCCTCACGGTGAGGCCCCTCCTGCTCGCTAGCTCCGCCACCTTGTTAGCCAGCTCCTCGTCGGCTGCGAGCATTTTCCTCTGGGACAAGCTCTATCTTCCGCCTACCTCACCGCTCCAAGTCGCCGGGCTTCTGCCCGGCCACCTTGCCGGATCGTTTATAATTTAACGGGACACCCCCAAATAAGCCCACCGTTTAGAACAGCCGTTCTAATCCCGTAGACCCTCGCCGGGCCACGGGGGCCTCTGCTAGCCCTTATAATCGATCCACGCCTCATATGAAGGCATGGACGCAGTAAGGAGCCTAAAGGTGACGACCCTCGCCGACAACCTTGTCCAGCTCGCCGGATTCCACGGCCAGTGGGGCCTCTCCCTCATGCTCGAGCTTGAGGACGCGAGGGGAGACCACAGGAAGGTCATCCTTGACACAGGCAACGACAGGGAGCCGTTGCTGCACAACATAAAGCAGCTTAAGATCGACCTCGGGGAGGTCGACTGCCTCGTGATCAGTCACGGCCACCAGGACCACACGGCCGCCAACGTCGACATAGTGGGGGCGGCGGGGGGCGTTAGGGTCTACGCCCACCCAGACACCTTCAGGAAGAGGATCAGGATCAGGCGGGACGGGTCCCGCAGGGTGCACGGCGTCCCAGAGGGGCAGGGGGTCGCAGAGATCGAGGCTGCGGGCGGCGAGGTCATCCTCTCCAGGGGGCCCGTCGAGGTTGTGCCAGGCCTCAGCACCACGGGCGAGGTGCCCAGGGTGTCCGGTTTCGAGACGATCATGCCCCTGCGTGAGGGCGAGTCGGTCAGGATGGTCGTGGACGATGGGGAGGTCGAGGACACGATCCCGGACGACCAGGCGCTCTGGGCCGATGTCGGGGGGGTGGGCCCCTTCGTCCTCCTCGGATGCGCCCACGCAGGCCCGGTCAACACGCTTAGGCATGTGATGAAGCTAGGAGGCTTCGAAGGCGTCTACGGCGTCGTCGGGGGAACCCACCTGGTCGGCAGGGACGAGGCATACGTCAGGAGGACGATGGACGAGGTCAGGGGGTTCCGCCCACGCCTACTCTCCCCCTGCCACTGCACATGCTTCGCCGCCACGGCCCGCTTCGCTTCGGAGTTCCCGGATGCCTTCGTCCTCAACTACTGCGGCAGGGTCATAGAGGCGGGGAAGACGCCTGAGCCTAGGCTGCTCTAGCCTACCATGGTTCCTTCTTCATCTTCAGCCCCCAGGCGAAGAGGTTGGAAACGTAGTGGACGGGGATGGTGGTCACGATCATGGCTGCGTCCTGCTCCAATGTCGGGGCAGGCTGGACGAGGCTGCCCAGGATTATGGCGAAGAGTATGAACCCCACCTGGTCCCAGAGGGGCAGGGACTGGCCTGGCCTCATCCCCAGGCGGCGCTTGAAGAAGGCGAAGACGAGGTCTCCGAGGATGGCGCCCGAGGCGAAGAGGAACCCCCTGAGGGGGCTCATCTGGGCGAGGCCGACCGCCGAGCCGACGACGACGCCCGCCAGGGTTCCGTAGACGGTCTTGTGGTCGCCGAGGAGTCGTCTCCCGTCTGAGAGGACCCTTCCGCCGTCCAGGGGACCACCGCCGTGCAGAAGCACGGGCGCGGCGTTGGCGAAGTAGGCCGGCAGGAACAGCCAGATCGTCTCGGCGAACCAGAGGATGAGGTCCGAGATCACCACGCCCTCTCCGCCTCCTCGAGCCCCGCCTCGGTGATCCTGAACCTCGTGGCGCCTCGCCTGCCCTCAGGCTTCTCCAGGGTGGCGTGGCGGACCCCGGGGGCGGGGGTCAGGTCGAGCCTGAGCACAGCGTCGCTCCAGAACCTGAGCAGCCGCTCTGCGACCGGCTGGACCTCCGGGGTTGGTGAGCCTACCACGCTCCTGACCTGGCCGGTAAGCAGGAAGGCCGAGCCTGTCGTCAGGGCCATCTCCCTGATGAAGCCGAGCTGGTGGTTAAGCTCTTTGTTTTCCGGGAATGACCTGGCGGGGTCTCCCGCCTCGAGCCTGTAAAGCCCGGTTATCGAGTCGATGACGACCAGGTCCCCGGCCTCGAGTTGGTCCGGAATCCCATCTACCAGCCTCGTCTGCTCCTCGAAGTCCCTGGGCCTGTAGTAGAGTAGCCTGCGGAGGGGCTCGGGGGCGCCCGCTAGCTGTGTGAGCCTCTCCGTTGAGAGCTTGCCGTCTGAGTCTATGTAGAAGGTCCTAGCCGCCTGGTCGCCTCGGAGCAGAGTGAGGGCGGCGGAGACCGCCACGGTCGTCTTGCCCGTCGACTCCTCGCCGTAGACGAGGGTGACCGCCCCGTAGGCGACGCCTCCGCCCAGTAGCCTGTCTAGGCTCCGGCAGCCGGTCCGGATAGGTTCCCTCGTCCCCATACAATGATACCATCCTCTTCGGGGGATATAAGGGGGTCAGAGCACCCTCGCGCCCGCCAGCACCCTACTGCCCTGCCGCCTGATCAAGGCGCCGACACGCCGCTCGGTCACCCCCTCGGTTGCGCCGACCTCCGTGACGCACGCGGCGCCGGCCGCCTCACCCTCCAGGAGGACCCTCTCCGCCGCCTCGGCGTCTATCCGCCTGAGCCCGGCCCTGTCCAGCCCCATCGAGGAGGCGGCGTGGATGACGCCCGCGCACAGGGCGTCCCCGGCCCCCGTCGGGTCTACCTGCCCGACCCTGAAGGGGGGCATGGTGATGATCATCCCCCGGGTCGACGCGACCAAACCGTTCTCGCCGAGGGTGACGACCGCGATGGCTGGGCCGGCGTCTGTTAGCCGCCTCGCCGCCTCGGCTGGGTCATTAAGGCCGGTGATCGAGGCGGCCTCCGCGTCGTTGCAGTGCAGCACGTCGATGAGGCTCAGCGCCCTCATGAGGTGGCCCCAGTTCTTCTCGAAGGGCATTACCACGTCGAGGTAGGTGGCGGCCCCGGCCCCGTGGGCGGCTTCGAGCAGCCTTGGTATCTCAGGGTCGATGAGCCTGAGGCCGCCGACTGTGCCTAGGTAGAATGTTGAGGGCTTCAGCCTGCCCATCACGGCCTCGACGTGGCCGGGGCTGAGCATGGTGTTGGCGGAGAGCTCGGCTATGAACCTCTTGTCCTCCCCCTCGACGATGAGCGCCACGTTCTTCGCCGTGCCGTGGCCCCCCACCCTCTCAGGGTGGTCTTCGACGCCGTGGCGCCTCAGGGTCTCGGCCAGGTAGTCGCCGAGTGCGTCTTCTCCGATGCCTCCGGCGGCGGCCACCTCCGGCTCGCCGAGCTGTTTGAGATCTATGGCTACGTTCGCGGCGTGGCCTCCTGTCCTGAGCTCTATGCCCTGCGGGGCGTAGACGAGGCCGCCCGGGCCGGGGATGCCGGGGAGGTGGGCCGCTATGAGGTCGCACATGAAGCTTCCGGCGCAGAGGATCAAGGTCGATCACCTAACCCTGTGCGGGGCTGCTTTTGACA
>CAZYUK010000161.1:0-4045 GCA_964650675.1 uncultured Candidatus Bathyarchaeia archaeon | reverse complement strand
GTATTTCTTCTTGCCGTAGGCCCTGAGGAGCATGTAGGCTTTGAGGCTCAGGAAGCCTCGGGAGAGGGGGAGCGCGAGGTTATGAGGATTGGTGAGCAGTTCACCCTTCTCCTTCGCCAGGTCCATTCCGGCCTTAAGGTACTGGGCCTCGTGGCCGTAGACGAAGGTGCTGTAGTGGGCGAGCCTGTCCCTGACGAGGGTGCATCCTATGCCATAGGGCATGTACATCCACTTGTGGAGGTCCACCGCCAGCGAGTCTGCCCGCTCCATGCCGTCCGCCAGGTGACTGTGGGTCTTTGAGATCTTCACCCAGCCGCCGAAGGCGCCGTCCACGTGGAACCACATCTTCTCCCTCTTCGCCAGGTCGGCCAGGGCGTTGAGGTCGTCGAAGGCGCCGCTGTTCACGGTTCCGGCGCAGCCTATGACGCAGAATGGGTGGAACCCCTTCTCCCTGTCCTCCCCTATCGCCTTCATGAGCGCGTCCAGCTTGATGCGGCACTCATCGTCAGTGGGCACCCACCTCAGGGACTCGCTCCCGAGGCCGAGGAGCTCGACGCTGCGCTCGAGGCAGTGGTGGCCCTCATCCGACACGTAGAGGGTCATCCTGCGGGGAACGTTCTGGATGCCCCCAGCCTTCACGTTTACCTCGGCCTTCGCGTTCCTGGCCACGGCTAATCCGGTGAAGTTTGCCTCCGAGCCGCCGCTCACGAGAACGCCGCCCGCCTCCGCCGGGTAGCCAAGCATCTCCTTGATCCAATCGACCACCTGCATGTGCACGTAGCCCGACGAGGCTATAGCCTCGACATTGCTGTTAACGCCTCCGGTGAGCATCTCGGCGAGCATCCCGTAGGGTGAACCAGTACCGACGACCGCGCCCCAGAAGCGGGGCCCAGGGCTTTGCAGGAGGTAGGGCCTTATGGACTTGAAGAAGACATCGTAAACCTTCTCCTCCCCCTCCCCCTCCTCTGTTAGGGGGACGCAGATATCCTCAACCTTCTCCTTCGGGAAGAAGCTGAAGGGCAGAGAAGCTATGTTCTTCTGGTGGTCCATCATGTCGTCGAGCATCCTGTGCCCGAGGGCCCTGATCGCGCCCCAGTCCTCCGGGTCGAGCGTCTCCTCGCGTGGGGAGCCCGGTTTCATCCCAGCCATCCGTTTCTTCTTCTGAGCATCAATCATGCAAATCGCCTCTGGATGATACCAATTCAGGAATGTTGACTCGACCCTCGGATAAGACTTGCCGTGGTTTAGGCCATTCTCTCGGCCGGCTGGCGAAGAGGGTCGAATACCCCTGCGTGAGATTTTTCGGGGGCTAGCTACCATTATATTCGGCGGTTTCGATCACAATCTGGTGAAACTGGTTGGCGCGTGACCCTGTCTGCGGCATGCCCGTCGATGAGAAGCACGCCGCCTTCAAGGCCGAGAAGGGGGGCAGGACCTACTACTTCTGCAGCGAGGCATGCATGCTCACCTTCCTCCAGCCCGACAGGGAGCTGAGGAGGCTCAGGAACCTCGCCGTCTTCAGCCTCGCCCTCGGGCTAGCCACATTCGTGGTCATGTTCTTCGAGCCACCCCTGCCCTTCCTTCCGATGCGGTGGTGGGCGCTCGTCCTCTCGACCTCGGTGCAGATCATAGCCGGATGGCGCTACTACCGTGGCGCCTGGGGCGCGCTGAATGCGAGGACGGCAAACATGGACACACTCATCGTCATCGGCTCGACGACGGCGTGGGCATACAGCGCATTCGTCGTCCTCTTCCCGACCCTCGCCCCAAGCGACGAGGTCTACTTCGACGCCTCAGCCATGATACTCGCCCTCATCCTCGTGGGCAAGTACTTGGAGGAGGTGGCGCGTGGTCGGGCCTCCGACGCGGTGCGGAAGCTCCTCGACCTCCAGCCCGTGACCGCCCGCGTCGTCAGGGAGGACGGCTCCGAGGAGGAGGTCGGGGTCGAGACTATCATGCCGATGGACGTCCTCAGGGTGAAGCCGGGGGAGAAGGTGCCGCTCGACGGCGTCCTCGTCGAGGGCGCCAGCAGCATCGACGAGAGCATGGTCACGGGCGAGAGCATCCCTGTCCCGAAGAGGGTCGGCGACCAGCTCATAGGCGGCACAATCAACCGTGAGGGGAGCTTCAGGATGGAGGTCACCAAGATAGGGATGAACACCACCCTGCAGCAGATAGTCAAGATGGTGGAGGACGCCCAGCTGAGCAAGGCGCCGATTCAGAGGCTCGCCGACATCGTCGCCGCGTACTTCACCTACGCCATCCTGATCCTGGCCACGGTCACCTTCCTCGGCTGGTACTACGTCTTCAGCCCAGGAGACTTCGGCTTCGCCCTCACCAGCTTCGTGGCTGTCGTCATAGTAGCCTGCCCATGCGCCATGGGGATCGCCACGCCCACCGCGATCCTGGTCGGGGCCGGCAAGGGCGCCCAGAGCGGCATCCTCATCAAGGGGGGCGACTACCTCGAGAAGACCCGCGAGCTACAGGCCGTGGCCTTCGACAAGACGGGCACACTCACCAAGGGCGAGATCGCGGTCACAGACATTGTCGCCGACGATCCAGATGATCTCCTCTCCAAAGCGGCCTCACTCGAGAGGTTGAGCGAGCACCCCATCGGCGCCGCGATGGTGAAGAGGGCCGAGGAGGGGGGTCTCAGGCTCGTCGAGCCTGAGAACTTCGAGTCACTCGTAGGCAGGGGCGTCAAAGGGGACATCGACGGCAGGCACTACGTCGTCGGCACGGGCAGGCTCATGGAGGAGCTGGGCATAGGGATGAGCCCCGAGACGAAGGCTGAGGCTGAGAAGCTCTACGACGCGGGGAAGACGCTGGCGTTCGCATCGGTGGACGGGAAGGTAGTGGGCGTCATAGCCGTCGCGGACCAGATCAAGGACAACGCCGCGGAGGCGGTGAGGCGCCTCAGGGAGATGGGGCTCCAGGTCATCATGATCACAGGCGACAACAGGAGGACGGCGGAGGCGATCGCGAGGCAGGTCGGCATAGACCGCCTCCAAGCTGAGGTCCTCCCCGAGGACAAGGTCGCCGCCATCAAGCGGCTCCAGGAAGAGGGGCTCATCGTCGCCATGGTCGGCGACGGCGTCAACGACGCCCCGGCCCTCGCACAGGCTGACGTAGGCATAGCCCTGGGAAGCGGGACGGACGTGGCCGTGGAGGCCGGCGGCATAGTCCTCATCAGGAACGACCTCGAGGACGTAGCCACCGCGATAGAGCTGAGCAAGAGGACCTACGGCAAGATCAGGCAGAACCTCTTCTGGGCCTTCTTCTACAACGCCGCGCTCATCCCGGTCGCCGCCGGCGTCTTCTCCGGTTTCGGCATCAAGATGAACCCGGTCCTCGCGGCCGGCGCGATGGCGATGAGCAGCATAACCGTGGTGTCGAACAGCCTCCTCCTGAGGAGGTTCAGGCCGAGGGAGCAGCATGGATGAGCTCGTAGTCAAGGATATCCCGATCACGAGGATGGACTGCCCCACCTGCGTCTTGACGCTCGAGAAGGCGGTCAAGAGGGTCAGAGGCGTCGAGGACGCCCGGGGCAACTACCTCATGAAGACCATGAGGGTGACCTACGATCCATCCGTCGCCAGGCTCGAGGAGATAGAGAGGGCGATAGAGAGAGTAGGCTACCAGGTCGGATACAAGACTTACCCGAGCCCGATCTCTAGACTGATGGGCCTCTTCGGCCGAGGCGATTCGAAGGCTGTCAAGGCGATTGGCGACGCCGACTTCCCGGGCAAGGTCCTCCACTCCGAACGCCCGGCAGTCGTACTATTCAGCAGCCGTACGTGCCCCATCTGCAAGAGCCTGAAGCCCAAGTTCAGGAAGCTGGCGGAGAGGGAGGCGGGGACGGCCGACTTCTACGAGATGGACGTCGCGGGGACCGAGACCTGGAGGGACTACGAAGTCATGGGCCTCCCGACGATCATAGTCTTCAGGGGCGGCAAGGCCGCTGAGAGGTTCGCGGCCGCTCTCGACGTCGACGGGCTCGAGGACGCGCTTGAGGGAAGGGGTTAAACTAGAGACCCATATACTC
>CAZYUK010000160.1:0-4046 GCA_964650675.1 uncultured Candidatus Bathyarchaeia archaeon | reverse complement strand
TTAACTCGGATGTCCTCGTCGTAGGCACGGGGGGCGCCGGGCTCAGGGCGGCTATTGAGGCAAGGGAGAGGGGCGTGGGCGTTACCATCGTCTCCAAGTCCCCGGCCGGCATGAACAACGCCACGGTGGTCGCCGGGGGAGGCTTCAGGGCTGCCGTCGAAGGGCTCACCCCTGAAGAGCACTATAGGGACACCATGGAGGTGGGGAAGAGGCTCAACGACCTAAAGCTGGTTAGGATATTCTCGGAGGAGGGGGGAGGACGCGTGCTTGAGCTAAGGAGGTTCGGCGTCGAGATGCATGTCCACCGCGGCGGCATCTCCGTCGGCACGATCCCCACCCTGAGGGGCCTCGGCATAACAGAGCCCATGGTCAAGCACTGTCGTTCGATTGGAGTTGATGTGGCTGAGAACGTCGTCGTGACTAAACTCCTGAAGAAGGGGGATGCGGTCGTCGGAGCCGTCGGCTACGACATCCACGCAGGGGAGCCGATGGTCTTCTCATCCAAGGCTGTGGTACTCGCCACAGGCGGGGCCGGCGCCCTGTACAAGAGGACCGACTGCCCCCTCAGGGTGACCGGCGATGGCTACAGCCTCGGCTACCATGCAGGGACTAAGCTGAGGGACATGGAGTTCGTCCAGTTCTTCCCAATCGCCCTCGCAGAGCCGGGGGAGCCGCCATTCCTCATAGGCGGCGCGATAACGGAGGAGGGACGCATCCTGAACACTCTCGGCGAGGACATACCCAAGAAGTACGGGTTGACAGCCAGGCCCCTGGTCCTTAAGTCACGTGACCTCCTGAGTAGGGTTGTGATGATGGAGATAGCACAGGGGAGCGGCGTCTCAGGCGCTGTCCTCGTCGACGCCCGCGAGGTCTTCAGGCGGAGGAGCGTCGAATACCTGGCCTCGACAGGGCCGGTCAAGTATCTCCTGGAGAAGCTGAAGGCGGCCGAGAAGCCCTTCAGGGTGGCCCCCATCTGCCACTTCTGCATGGGGGGCCTCATGATAGATGAGTATGGCTACACGGGGGTGCCTGGCCTATACGCCGCCGGTGAGGTCGTCGGAGGCGTTCACGGCGCTAACAGGCACGGTGGAAACGCGCTGACTGACATCATGGTCTTCGGCGCCAGGGCGGGCGCTTCGGCCGCAAAACGTTCTAGGAGGGTGAAGGCTAAACGCGTCGAGGAGTTCGCGGAGGCGGAGATCAGACGCTACGAGACCCTAGCTGCCCGCGACAACGGCTACAACCCGTACATAATAATGGATAGGCTCAGGGAGGCGATGTGGGCGAAGGCGGGCATCATCAGGGACAGTGCCTCCCTCGCCGAGGCTTTTGAGGAGATATTCGACTTAAAGCTGATGGCTGAGAGGGTGATGGCGTCGAAGGGGGGCGACATGCTGGTGGCTCTCGAGGCACCGATGGCGCTGGACGCTGCCGAGATGATCGTCCGCTCAGCAATGGAGAGGAAGGAGAGCAGGGGCGCCCACTACAGAACAGATTACCCGCTCGAGGATCCAGCGTGGCTCAAGCCCGTGATGATAGGCAAGGCTGAGGGCGGAGCCATGCACGTTACTACCTAGGGGGATGCCTGTGAGCACCATCATCGAAGAGATCAGGGTGGAGCTCAGGAGACGCCGCAACCCAACGGGGGTAAAGAAGACGAAGAGGTTTTTCAAGGAGCCGATTGATACGCTTGGCCTCTCGACGCCCGAGACGAAGGAGGTGACGAAGCTCTTCTACCCAAGGCTCAGGAGGAACCTCCCCCTCGCCTTGGAGGTCGGCGGCGAGCTCCACTCATCGGGTGTCCTTGAGGAGGCTGGCGTGGCTGTGGGCCTCGTCAGACACATGAGGAGGAGCCTGAGGCCTGAACACTTCAATGTCTTCGACGACTGGGTAGATCACCTGACGAACTGGGCGAACACAGATGGCCTGTGCTGCGACCTAATCTCTGAGACTGTAAGGCTGGACCCGAGCCTCGCCAAACGATTGCTTGGCTGGACGGCGTCTGAGAACAGGTGGAGGAGGAGGGCCGCGGCCGTCTCCATGGTTCCCATCGTCAGGAGGGGAGGGATGCTTGATGAGGCGTTCTCAGTCGGGGACAGGCTGATGGAGGACCGGGACGAGATGGTCCAGAAGGGGGTGGGCTGGATGCTCAAGGAGACTTCGAAGAGCCACCCGGAGGAGGTCAGGGCATACCTGTTGAGGTGGAGGGAAAGGACATCGACTCTGATCCTGCGCTATGCCTCCGAGAAGTTACCATCCGAGAAGAAGGTCCTAAAAACCCGTAACAATTAAAACTGCCTCGTGGTCTCTCCTGACCGTTTCGTGATAGAGCTAAACTAATTAAGTGGCGTTGATCCCAAGAGGCGTATTGTAGGGTGGAGGCGGTGACCGAGCAGTATAACCCTTCGGGCTGGCAGATCACCAGGCGCCTCCTCGGCTACATCAAGCCCTACATGGGCACATACATTCTCATCAACCTCACCGCCTTCGGCAGGGAGGGGGTGTACAGTCTCCTCGCCCCACTTTTAGTCATGCTGATCATAGACTTCTCCCTCGTTCCCGTCCCGGGGGAGAGAAACTGGTTCATAGACCTCATCGGGTCGTGGACGGGGGTAACTGATCGTGGTGGACTACTCGTCGTGCTGGTTGGCTTCATGCTGCTCCTCGCCGCCGTCAGGTTCGTCTTCTTCGTCATTCACAGGTACCTCCGCGGCGTCATGAGCCAGAACATCCTCAGGGACATGCGTAGGCAGCTCTACGAGGCTCTGATAAACAAGTCGTTCAGCTACCTCGGCCAGGTGAAGACTGGGCAGATCATCAGCAGGGCCACCAGCGACATGAACGCCATAGACCTTTTCTACTCTGAGACGGTCAGGGAGGTCTTCAGGATGACCCTCCAGCTGGGCATAGCCGCCGCCGTCCTGCTGAGCATCAACGGCCAGCTCGCCCTGATAACCCTCCTGCCGCTCCCATTCATCTTCGTCACGATGAGGCTCTACCTGAGCAGGGTCAAGGGGAGGATGCTCGCGGCGAAGAGCCAGTTCGACTCCCTCAACGGGGTACTCGTCGAGGGGATAACCGCCCAGAAGCTGATAAAGGGGTTCGGCCAGGAGGAGGCCTTCGCAGATAGGTTCAGGGGTGAGAACCAGGACTATGTCGAGAAGAGCCTCAGGACGGCGAGGCTGCAGGCGGTATACACCCCCTCAAACACAGTCATCACCGCGATAGGCGTCGCCTTGGTGCTCGTCTTCGGTGGGATCAGGGTCCTAGCCGGGAGCCTGACGCTCGGGGAGCTCATCCTCTTCGGCAGCTACTTCACACAGATCGTAGGGCCGGTCAGGATGTACGCGAGGCTCATCGACTTCTACCAGGACGGCGTGACGAGCGCCAGGCGCGTCTTCGAGGTCCTCGACATCGGGCAGGACGTCCCAGAGCCCGAGCACCCTGTCGAGCTCCCCCGCCTCAGGGGGGAGGTAGAGTTCAGGGATGTATCCTTCAGTTACGGCGGGACCTCCGAGACACTCAGGGACGTGAATCTGATGGTCTCCCCGGGGGAGAGGGTAGCGATCATAGGCTTCGTCGGTTCCGGCAAGAGCGCCCTGACCGAGCTAGTGCCGCGTTTCTATGACGTCACTGGCGGACAGGTGCTCGTCGATGGGCATGATGTGAGAGACGCATCCCTGAAGTCTTTGAGGGGCCAGATAGGCATCGTCCTACAGGACATCTACATATTCTCGGACACGATAAGGGGCAACATAACCTTCGGGAAGCCGGACGCGACCGATGAGGAGGTGGTCGCGGCTGCTAAGGCGGCTCAGATCCACGACTACATAGCGTCCCTGCCCCAGGGGTATGAGACGCCCGTGGGTGAGAGGGGGCTCACGCTGAGCGGCGGCCAGCGGCAGAGGGTAGCCATAGCGAGGGTTCTCCTCACCGACCCGAGCGTCCTTATCCTCGACGATTCCACGAGCAACGTCGACGCCGAGACCGAGGTGCTGATCAGGAGGGCGATAGACGCCCTCCTCGAGGGGCGCACAGCTCTGATA
>CAZYUK010000159.1:0-4116 GCA_964650675.1 uncultured Candidatus Bathyarchaeia archaeon | reverse complement strand
CCTGAAAGCCGTCTCATGGCTACCCGGCCTGACCCTGTCACGCCTCGACGTCGTCGTTGACGAGGGCATCGACCTAGGGAACTATGTGCAGATGCTTGCCCTGAACAGGGGGGTCAGGGCTTGGGCGTCCACGACCGGGGGCGTATACCTAGCCCACCTCGCCCCGTACTTCGAGGGGAAGGGGCTGCCCGTCGCCGTCCCATGGGTCATCGTCGTCCTGAGCGTCGTCATGACGATGGTGAGCTCCTATTACGAGCGACGCAGAGAGCTGGTAATCTACTCCGCCATAGGCATGAACCCGAGGCACCTCACCGGCGTCTTCCTCGCCGAAGCCGCGGTCATAGGCGTCGCCGGGGGCTGCCTCGGCTACCTCCTCGGCCTCGGCTGGTACAAGATCATATTCACCCTGACGCCTACCCTCCAGGTGCATCAGAAGGTCTCGGCGTTCTGGAGCCTCGCAGCCATCGGCTTCTCACTGGCCGCGGTCCTAGTGGGCGGCCTCACGGCCCTCCTGAACTCCACAGCCATAACGCCCAGCCTGAGGAGGAGGTGGGAGGTTACAGGCAGCACAGATAAGACACATAGCGTCTATGAAACCCCCCTACCGATCAGGATCACCGAGGATGAACTCGACCCCTTCAAGGCGTTCATCCTCGGTAAACTCAAGGAAGCCTCGACCGGTTTGGATATGATCACCCAGAACATAAGAGAGTCTCCAACCGTAATTTCGACAAAGGCGTCGTGGATTGTGGAGTTCACGTACCGCAGCATCACCCTGAACATCAAGGGAATATACTCGAGGAACAGGCTCATCGTACGAAGAGATGGGGGGTTCTTCACAGTGTCTCTCACAAGCGAAGGCGACGAGGAGAGCGCCTGGAAAACCGGGGCCCTGCTCAGGCAGATGCTCCTAGACTGGAGCCTCACAAGCAAGAGGCTCGATAGCGGCTAAAATCGATAAGAGTCACTTAGCCATTAAATGGAACCAAGATCAGGGGAGAAACCTCTTTATCCTCTGCCCTACGTGATCAATTGAAAAATGGGCGGACAGGTGACTCGCCACGAGGGCGTCTCGTTCACGGTGTGGGACGCCTCTCGTCTCGGCTACGACTACATAAAGCGCAGGATGCAGAGGGCGTCGATAGTCATGGCATCGATAGCACTGGCCATAGCCTTCCTCAGCTCCCTCATGATGACAGACCTCTTCTACAGAGTCTACTCCCAACTTTCAGGTGCGAGCCTGAGCGTCGAGACTTACCAGTACTGGCTCGTATTCGTCGCCCTCATCGTCTCGGTCGTCGGTATAACCAACGCGATGCTTATCGCAGTCTATGAGCGCTATAGGGAGATAGGCACGATGAAGTGCCTCGGCGCACTGGACGCCCACATCGTGATGCTCTTCCTCGTCGAGGCGGTGATACAGGGGCTGATAGGCGGCGCAGTTGGCTTCGTCATCGGCGTTCTGACGGGGCTCCTATCGGCCGGATTCACCACCGGCTTCGACATAATCCTCAAAGCCTCCGGGCTGGAGCTGCTGGGCTATTTTGTCGGCTCTATCGTCCTATCGATCGGGCTGAGCGCGGCGGCGACCCTCCACCCCGCCTGGAGGGCAGCCCGCCTGAACCCAGTGGAGGCGCTAAGGTATGAGCTTTGACTCAATAATCGAACTTGAAGACCTGGCAAGGCACTACGACATGGGCGGAGACACCGTCAAGGCCCTGGACGGAGTAGACCTCAAGATAGGCCGAGGCGAGTACGTCTCGATCGTCGGCCCCTCAGGGTCGGGGAAGACGACCCTCTTCAACCTCGTGGGCGGCCTCGACAGGCCGACGAGGGGGAGGGTCTACATAGACGGCGTGGACATCTCGAAGCTCGACGCCTACGAGCTAGCCTGGCTCAGGTGCAGGAGGATCGGCTATATCTTCCAGACCTTCAACCTGATACAGGTCCTCAACGCCCTCGAGAACGTGGCGCTCCCGACGGTCTTCGCAGGCGTCCCGAGAGACGAGGGGCTGAAGAAGGCGGAGAAGCTCCTCCAATCCGTCGGCCTCGGCGAGAGGCTCCACCACCGCCCCACGGAGCTCTCGGCCGGACAACAGCAGCGAGTTGCCATCGCGAGGGCTTTAGCTAACGACCCCGCCATCATCCTCGCAGACGAGCCGACGGGGAACCTCGACCTCAACACGGGCACTGAGATCATAGACCTCCTACACGGGCTGAACAAGAAGGGAGGGCTCACATTGATTGCGGCGACCCACGACCTGAAGATGATCAAGGCGAGCGACAGGATAGTATGGATGAGGGACGGCAGGATAGAGAAGATTGAGAGGGGCTAGCCCTCCCCCATCGTCGTGCTCCACTCCATCGTCAGCAGCCTCACCAGGCTGCCACTCATGTGGGACATCCCGGAGTTACCTATCGACTCGAAGGAGACAGAGTACTCCCCACCGATGCCCGGCTTCAGGAGAAGAATGTTCCGGATGTAGATGTCCCCCACTATGCTGTTCACCGATTTGTGTACGAAGCGTATCAAGATGTCGTCTTCTCTCCGTTCGGTCCTTATCATCGATGTGGCGAGGGAGGGATCATCCTCGTACCTCTTCAGTGCCTTCGTCATGAAGTCAACGAAATCACCAAGCTGCTCGTCCCTCAGCTTGAGTGGTATCTTGATGATCCAAGGCTCGTTGTAGGCGAGGCTGTCCTTATCGAATCTCCACCTCCTCTCCAGCGACGGGGTTATCGCGATGGAGCTCTTGAGGGCGGTTAGGGCCCCGATGAAGACGGCGGAGATGGCAATCATTATCGATGCTACCAACCAGAGGGCTGAGACCTTCTGGTGGACCTCGAGGGCTAAACCCACCGCCCCCATGAGCTTGTAGACGCCGAAGCCAAGGAGGTAGCCCAGTCCCCCAGCCATGAAGCCCATTATCCCCACCTCCGCGACGAAGATCAGGGATATGTGTGCCGGGTTGAGACCGATTGAGGAGAGGATGTTTATCTCCCACCTCCTCTCGAAGAGCGAGTTCAGGGTGATCATGACTATGTTGAGAACCACTATGATCCAGGGTATGAGAAGCGGGAAGCCCTTTCCCTCGATGTAGTCGACTATACCCGCATAGGTGACACCTTCACTCGTCGAGGCCCAGGCCTGGTAGCCCCTCTCCAGCGCGATCCTCTCGGCGAAGGCTTGGGGGCTGTAGCCTTCTCCGAGATTCACCGCTATCCTCGAGCCCCCGACGGAGAAGAGGCCCTGGGTCAAATCGATGTAGGCTAGGACGACCTCATGCGGCTCACAGGTTTCCTCGATCAGGTTCCCCGTAGGTGTGGGGCTCATCTCCATCTCCACAAATTTCTTCGGCAGGTAGTCGCTTCCATCCATCTCCTTTAAATTGGCTAGGTATGTGTCGTCCATCACGCCCTGCAGCGTGACCTTCAGGTTGTTGAGGGTGAGGTTATCGCCGACGGCTACTCCGAGTTTTTCTTTAAGACCCCTGCTTATCACGACGCCGCCGGGCCCCGGGAGCTTACCCTCCACGAGCCCTGAGCTAAGATTCATGATGGGGTCCTCCTTCGAGGGGTCTATTCCCACGACGCCTCTAAGCGGATTATAATTTAGCCAAGCTATGTACAGATGATTGGGCAGGTTCTCGTTTTTGAGGGATACGGCGAGGACCTCCTCCTGTCTCTCGAGCCACCCCGTGTTGAGTTCGTCGCCGAGGAGATGGGCCTGTGACTCCTCGCTCCAGGAGGAGGATCTTAGGAGTACCCCTTGGAGCGGCTGAGTCCTAGACTGTACGGTGCGGGTGATCAAACCGTAGCCCTCCGAGAACGATGTAAGGGTGACGAAGCCCATCACCATGACCATCATGGAGAAGAGGAGGAGCAGGAACCTCAGCCTCCTCCTCTTAATGCTGCGCTTGGCGATGTTGAAGATGGGACCCACGATCCCCAGCGAACTCAGAACGGTGTCTTTCCCGACCCTGTTTAGAAGCTTTGAGAAGGCGACCGTAAGGCCGAGCATCGCCGCCAAAGAGAGGACCGCTGAGGCGGTGAAGCTGCTGAAGGCGACCATCCTGCTCCCGGGATATACGTAGAAAAGGGAGACCAGGAGAAGGG
>CAZYUK010000158.1:0-4127 GCA_964650675.1 uncultured Candidatus Bathyarchaeia archaeon | reverse complement strand
GATCAGCATTGAGAGAAATGGTAAAAGCGAATACAATGAAGGGGCACTCGTTCTCCATCGAGATGCCGTCAAGAAACAACATAAATAGCCTTTCTATCAACGGCGGGTCGACTATCGAAGGCGACCTGGGGGACAACATCAGCTTCGAGATCATCGAGGGGATTCTGCTTCAGATATCCGGTGAGAACGGCGTCTTCCGCCTCGATCTAAGGGAAGGCGAATCGGACACAATGCTTCGGTCACTGAGAAAAAGTTAGGGCGTGACCCCACACTATAACTATCGCCATCGCCCACACTTATTGAACACGCCATGGAAGCGCTAAGCGATCTACTCTTCGAACTGTCAAATGAGGATAGAATGAAGATCCTTTTAGAGTTGGAGAAAGGCCCAAAGAACCTGACCAGAATCGCCAAAAACCTAGACTTCACATCACAGGGGACTTCAAGAAACGTCGCTAGGCTTTTACAAATGTCACTGATCACTAGAAACCTAGAAGGCAACTACATTCTCACTCCCTATGGCAGAGTCTCACTGAAGCTCCTAAGCGCC
Organism: uncultured Candidatus Bathyarchaeia archaeon; assembly: GCA_964650675.1. Classification (GTDB taxonomy): domain Archaea; phylum Thermoproteota; class Bathyarchaeia; order TCS64; family TCS64; genus UBA8941. Next base: position 3,577 of record CAZYUK010000158.1, on the reverse strand, counting down.
TACGAGTTCCTCTCGAGAAACAGGCAGTATTTCCTCAGTCACGATGCCTCTGTCCTACCTTATGAGTTTATTAATAGATTGGGCGAGCTAAGCGAGAGTTCCTTTCAAGGGGACTTCGTTACGAACTATGTCCTAGAGGGTGAGATGGCGAAACAGGTGGAAGAGTATGCCTATTCGATGCTGCAACAGTTCAATGTGAACGCCCTTCCCACAGTAGTCGAAAAATTGAAACTTGGAGTGAAATTTCGCTCAATTCTCCCCGAGACCATAGTTCCACCACCCGGTTTTCGACCCGCAGCAGGTGTTGAAAGGCGAATGCTTCCGAAGGTGCCGATGCAAATCACGATAACTGATAAGAAAGCCATGTTCGGACTACCTGCACTTGATGGTAAAATTGATCATGAGGTATTCGTGAGCGAAGACCCGAAGTTCCGTAAATGGTGTCTAGACCTTTTCAATTACTATTGGGATCAGGGAAAACCCCTCATAGGAGCCGTCCCGAATCTAACCTAACTTGAGGTCTGCGATCCAGTAGAAGCGGACTTCGACTACATATACTATGTTGGAGAAACCAAAATATTCAGGAAATGTAAGTGAAAGTGCTTAGGGTTTGCGATTTGGTGCGGAGGGTGGGATTCGAACCCACGAACTCCTAAGAGACAGGAGCCTCAGTCCTGCGCCTTTGACCATGCTGGGCGACCTCCGCACGCACAGCACATTATCCGAACCGCGGATTTATCTCTTTGGGATGGGGCCGCAGCGGGGAATCGAACCCCGTCCAAGGGATCCACAGTCCCGTATGCTACCATTACACCACAGCGGCCACGCAAACAACAACAAACAGCCGACCAATTAAAAGGGTTTCGCGGCCACGCTAGGCCACCCACGCCGGCAGGTAAGTTTAACTACCCGCCACACATACAAAAAAGCGCCGGGGTCCCGAGACAATCCAGCCATTGGATTTCCTTCCGTAAAAAGTGGGACCCGGTTCAAAGGGGAGGTACAAGCTTGACCTCTAGGCTCAGGGGCATGACGGGCTTCACCATAATATGGGCTGGCCAGTTCGTCAGCCTACTGGGCACCAGCATGACCAACTTCGCGCTCACCATATGGGCCTGGGAGCAGACCGGCCAAGCCACGGCACTGGCCCTCATGCAGCTCTTCTTCTTCGCCCCAACGGTCCTCATGAGCCCACTGGCCGGGGCACTGGTGGACAGGTGGAGCCGCAAACAGGTGATGATCCTCAGCGACGTAGGCGCCGGCCTAGGCACAGCGGCAATATTCCTCCTCATGAGATTGGGGCTGCTGCAGCTCCCATACCTGTACGCCATCGCCGCATTCATGGGGGCCTTCCAGAGCTTCCAGTTCCCCGCCTACTCGGCGGCGGTCACAACCATGCTTGAGAAGGAGCAGTATGCCAGGGCCAGTGGGATGCTCGCCCTTGCCCAGAACGCCTCGGGCATCTTCGGCCCAGCCGCCGCGGGCGCCCTCATAGGCATAATAGGCAAGACGGGCATAATCGCCTTCGACATCATCAGCATCCTGGTAGCCGTATCGGCCCTCATGATGGTGCCCATCCCCCAGCCTATGGCCGCCGAGGCGGCGACTGTGAGGTCCAGCCTGCTCCAGGACAGCCTCTTCGGCTTCAGATACATAGCCGCAAGGCCCAGCTTCCTGGGGCTCCAGTTCGTCTTCCTGGTGATCAACTTCACAGGTAGCCTGTGCTTCCCCCTGATGGCCCCCATGGTTCTGTCCAAGACGGGGAACAACACGGTTGCCCTGGGGGCGGTCGAGTCGGCCTTCGGGGTAGGTGGCGTGGTGGGCGGCCTTTTCCTGAGCGCCTGGGGCGGCCCCAAGAGAAAGATGCACGGCGTGCTGATGGGCATATTCGGCAGCTTCATCCTCGGCTTCACCCTAATGGGCGTGGGCTCAGAGCTCATCCACTGGACTGCGGCGGCCTTCATCATGATGTTCTTCAACCCCCTCATCAACGGCAGCAGCCAGGCCATATGGCAGAGCAAGGTTCCCCCTGAGGTGCAGGGCAGGGTCTTCTCCGCCAGGGCCCTGATAGCCCAGATATCTGCGCCCATAGCCATGGCCATAACGGGGCCCCTGACGGACAAGCTCCTGACCCCCGCCATGATGCCGGGCGGCTCACTGGCGCCCCTCTTCGGCTGGGCCGTAGGCACGGGGGCAGGCTCGGGCCCGGCTCTCCTGTTCCTGTTGATGGGCGTCATCGGGGGCGCGGCGTCGCTGAGCGCGTTCCTGTTCCCACACATAAGGGACGTGGAGAAGATCATTCCGGACTACGACGCCGCGGCGCCCAGGGTCTAATTTGATTAATCTAGTATCGTATTCTAAAATAATAAAACATATATATTTCCTCGAACTGTATTCGATACCGAGCGAATCGTATTCGTTGTGAGGTGTGATAGCTTGGATGAGAAAGATGAAAGGGTAAAGGAACTCCAGGAAGAGATGCGGCTCCTCAGGGAGCAACTCACGAAGATCAGCGAAAAAATCGAGGAAGTGTCCGCAGAGCCCATCCAGCAGGATGAGCTGACCCAGGAGCAGAAGCACAGCCCGGAGCCCGCGGACGACGCGGATCGCCCGGAGGAGCCCGAAGAGGAGGACGAGGGAGGCTACTACGGTGCCAGGCCCCCGAGGCACAGGAGGCCACTCAGACCCCCCATGGGCCCCGACTGGGGCGACCGCCTGGGCGACTACATCGGCGAGTTCGTCGACGACGTGATGGACGGCGTCTCCTCAGAGCTTGAGAGGAGCCTGTTCATGGAGTCCAGGGACCGAGGCGTGAGGCCCACAGTGATGACCGACAGCGAGATCGCCAGGACCTCCGCAGTGATGTCGGCCATGGCCAATGAGCACAGGATCAGGATACTCAAGGAGCTCACGTGGGGGGGCATGTACGCGGGGGACCTGCAGGAGAACCTGAAGGAGATAAGCGCGAGCACACTCAGCAGTCACCTGGACACGCTTCAGGAGGCGGGCCTCATCTACCAGGAGAAGCGGCGCGGCAGGTACCTTATCACCATCTCTGGGCGGATAGCCGTCAACATGGCTGGCCAGATAGCTAAGAGGGCCCGGGCTTAGCCCGGGAGAGTGGAAGATAGGCGCGTTGAGGCGGCTTGGCTCTCAGCCTTGAACCAAGCCCCTCCCGATGAGTTCGTCGATTGTTGAACCCTTGTTCGACTTTTATCGATAGTGTTATATTCGAGGCTTGATGCAGATTTTCGAGCAGATAAGGTGAACCACAGTTGAAGATAACTAACGCAGACAAGGTGACGCTGGCGCTTCTACTTGAGGAGGGAAGGGCCAGGGCCGAGGACCTCCAGTTCCACGTGACGCTGACGAGGCGCCAGATCAGGGCCGCCCTTAACCAACTCGTGGAGCAGGGAACCGTCATCTACGAGAACGCGTCCAGCCGCTACACCCTGGTGGCCGTCACGGGCCTGGGCCTGAGCCACTAGCCTGGGTTTCGTTGTTGGCATAGTTTGTGGATGCCCTTGACCTCACACGCCGTCGCCTGCAACCGACGGCGCATTGCTCGGGAATAGAT
>CAZYUK010000157.1:0-4142 GCA_964650675.1 uncultured Candidatus Bathyarchaeia archaeon | reverse complement strand
AATTATTCTGCGCATCAATATCAAAAATTTGCAAATTTTTAATAGTAACAAATTAATGAAATAAATATGTCGCTCCGTCATGAGGGTACCGGCAAAGCCACATTTCAAGATGGTTCAGAAGTAGAAGGAGCATTCACCATTCTTGTTGAGCCAAATGGGAAAGCCTACCTGCAGTTAACTACTGAGAGCGAATTAAGCCCCCACGTATTTAGTTTACTACACGAGAAAATATTGTTTCATGGCGAAGAAATAGGAACAAGAGGATTAGTGGATATTCAGAAAATGTACTTAACTCAAATTCATATATCTGGAGCATATTCTCTAACATTTAAAATATTTCATCCTTTTGAAATAAACTATCAAAAAATAAATGAACATGATAAAATCATATTGTTTAGATACCTGAGCAATTTTATTTTTTATGGGGATGAAGTCTCTATTTATGAAAGAGAAAGAAGATTAGATAAAATTAGTATTTCTTTAGAAGGAAAGAAAATAACAATAAAACAAATCTCAAATTTCAAAGAGGTAGAAGACTATTTAAAAAGAGAAAAAAACCCCCGCGTGACTTGAAGTTTAGAGATAGAGGGAGAAAATCGGGAAATAGAACTTCTTAGAGAGTTAGCGAATGATGTGGAAAATATAATATCTTTTGGATCATGCAATTATGTCACCGTATTAAAAGAGGAGATATTTTTAAAAGACAAGTTGTGTAAAACTATTTTCTATCCATTAAAGATATATCCCTTTAATTCAGGAATATCTCTAATTAATACTAATGTGCATGATATTGGTCGTTTGAAAAACTTCATAATTACAGCTTATCCGTATTACAAAGCCAAAAAAAGGGATTTGGCTCTGCCATATGTCATAGAATTTTTTAATTCAGCTAAAATATATAATATATTACAGACGTCGTTTTTGATGAGTTGTGTCGCATTAGAATGTTTATACCATCATTATCATCAGCTTAAAGGGCTTCCTAAAACGGAGATTTTAGCTAAAAAAATCGAGCAGATATGTACTGATGTAGGTGTATCATATGATCAGAACGACTTAGACTTGAGGAATTTACGAAATAGTTTAGCTCATGAAGGGGATTTTCCAAAAGGGATAAATTCTTATCAAGAAAAAAGTAGGCTCGAATATTTACTGGATAGGATGATACTGACAATATTGGGATATAGAGGCAACATTTATTATAATGTATTTAAAAATGCAGAAGATACTTTATGAATGTAATTATATTTTAATTTGCTCTTTTAAGAAAATCAATACTATCAATGTTTATTTGATGTCTTTGGTTGTACTTTAGTGTCACTAATGGTTTCCACTTTCCATTGTCTCCCGCCCCGTTGGGGTGCGTCGGCTATAAATTTGGTGTTCTTTAGAGTCGTGATTGCTCCTGGGCCGTTCTCTGCGTGTGTCTGACCCCAAGTGATGGCCTCACCTCCCAGGCATCCGTGGGGGGCGACCCTGGAGCGACGGAGGTTGTCTATGAGGGTGTTCTGAGACGGTGACTATTCGGGTGGAGGGAGGTGCGCGTGAGGGGGCTCGCCTCGACCCGTCTCCAGCTATGGGAGGTTCTGCTTGGCCGGGAGTTCGACGAGTACCTGGTGGGTGACACCATCTCCGTGGAGTGGGGCTCATACCAGAGGAAGCTGGAGGAATCCGTGGGTTGAGACTCTTCGCGAAGGTGTCTGAGCCGTGGATGCTTTTACCAAGCTCAGTGAGATGGCATTAGCCCTCGCCGGAGCCTTGGAAGATACACACGAGACGGATGACAGGGACCCGCTGGCGAGGAGGCTGAAGCTGCGTGAAAACTGATACTACTGCTGTAGTAGTATCTGATTCTCCGGGGGTTCAGGATGCGCACATACATCTTCACGGAGGCTGAGGTCGAGTGCCTGGTCGATTGGCTGCGGACGGGGAGGGAGACGAAGCGGGTCTCGGTGGTCCTGAGGACGAGGCCCCTTCGCCACGCGAGCATCAACGCGTTTCCCACCTGGCTCCGCGTGAGCCCTGTCTTCTTCGAGACCTCCAGGGTGCTCAAAGGCCTTCATCAGCTAGGACGTCGAGTACACGTTCGCGGGAGGCGCTGTACTGCATGGCTTCATCGATCAGAACAGACAAAATAGTGAATTTAAACACTCGCGCGGAACCATACGGATAGACGAAAATGAGGGATTGTTAAACCAAGCCTTAAACCCCAAAACAACCCATAAAACGGTTCCTTTAGCCGATTTTATTTGGTGGACTGGGGGGGATTTGAACCCCCGACCTCTCGGATGCGAACCGAGCGTTCATACCACTGAACTACCAGCCCAACAGGCGCCAAAACAAAGAGCACAGGACCGGATTTATGCCTTTTGAAAACAGCCGAACAGGAGAAGGATCAGCCCCTCAGCGAGAAGGACCTCTCCTCGATACCCCCAGGCCTGATCAGAAGCATGTCCACGCCGTCACCGCTCGCGATGTCCCTGGCGACGGCAGACTTTATCGCCTTAAGGGCGAGCTTGGCCCCCTCATCGAGGCTCATCTTCTCCTTGTACTCGGCCTCAAGAAGACCCATGGCGAGGGCCGCACCCGTCCCCGCCGTCAAGAACCTATCTGGAATAAGACTCCCCACAGGATCAAGCGAGAAAAGGGAGCCACCCTCCTCGTCGACCCCACCGACAAGCGTCTCCATATACAACGGGAACATCCGCCTGCCGAAGAGCATGCTCGCGATCAGCTTAGCCATCGCCTTCACCGAAATCGGCCGATTGTTCTCCAGCCTATACAGGTTCGCGTAAGCAGCGGCCTCCTTGGCGAGAGCCTGCATGTCTGAGACAAGCCCCGCAAAGGCCAGGCCGATGTTGTCAGTGAGCCTGAAGACCTTCATGCCGCCGCGGCTCGCCACGAGGCCGCCCCACGTCACCCGCTTCTCTGAGGCGAGTAGGACGCCGTCTGAGCAGACGAGGCCGACCGTGGTCGCCCCCTGGAAGTCCTGCCAACCCAAGGCACTCACTTTCCTAGACAGCTAAAGCGAGGCGCGTTATTAATCTGTTGCCTTCCGGCCGCCGAGCCTGAAGACCCTGCTGTCTCCGCTCCTCTGCGCCCAATCGACATCGAAGCCGAGGGCATACAGCACGGGCACAGGGTTCCTGCAGCCATGCGCCTTCAGGATCCCCTGATACGTCCTCAGCCTATCGTCAGGCGCCCCACTAAGAGCATCCTCGAGCTCGGATAACTTCTCCCTGCTCATCATGATACCCCCAAGGTCAAGGTACCTAGCCCTCTCGGCGACGATCCTCGCCCTGACCTCTGAGACAGTCAGCCCCAGCCTCTCAGCGGACTCCTCTAGGACGACGGGATCACCGAAGGAACTCCTCCTCTGCCTCGGCGTGATCTCGATGACGATCTCATCCTTCTCCACGGCGTCTGCTTCGAGGATGCTGCCGTGAAGCCTCTTGCTCAGCTCGAACCTCCGAGGCTCCCGATACCTCGGCGGGTAGGCGACGTCGGCAACTATCTCCCAGTCGACGGCCTTGATGAGTCGGTATAGAAGCATGTCAACCCTCGCAGCCCTCAACGAGAGCTGCCTGAGAGGCCTGAGCACCACACTCATGCTCGTGACCTTGCCAGCCTCGACAGTTGCCTTGCCGAGGGCGCCTGCGATCTTCTCGATCTGGTCGTCCCTTTCCCGGTACATGATGTCCATCCGCACCGAGTGTGAGAGGATAGTGACCGCCATAGCGTAGTTATAGAACCTAAGGTGCTCCTCGGGAGTCGGCGGCCTGAAGTCCATGAGCCTCGCCTCCTCCTCGAGGTCTGCGTACATGCTCTCCTCGACGTCGCCGGGTCCCACCCCGAGGCGGACAGCGACCTCCGAGATGATCCTGAGCCTGTCATTTGGCTTGACGACCGGCAGTGTGGCCGCCTCGGTGAAAAGAGCCGTCCTAACCTCAGGCGGTGGCGCCACCCACTTAGACTGGAAGACGCACCTCGGCTCGAGGACAGCGGAGAGGCCCCTCACGAGCCTGTAGTCGTAGCCTAGCTCCTCGCATCGGCCGAGGGCGTCCGAAAGCTCAGCCCTGCTCCCCCCGACGCATCCCTGATATGTGGCGATTATGGTCTTAGAGAAGCCGACCCTCTCCTCG
>CAZYUK010000156.1:0-4172 GCA_964650675.1 uncultured Candidatus Bathyarchaeia archaeon | reverse complement strand
GTCACAGCGCCAGCGTCCACGACGATGCCGCTGAGGAGGTTACCGATCTCTCCGAGCTCCTTCTCCGCCTGGGGCGAGATGGCGGCCATACCGTTCTTGATGTCGCCGATGACGCCGACCACAGGGAGCAGTGTGACGGCAACGTCGCCGAGCTCGGTGACCGTCTTCAGCCTGAGCGTTATCTGCTCCAGGGCCAGCTTCGCGTGGAATATCATCTTCTCCATCTTGCGGATCTCCGCAAGCTCGTTGGCGAAGACGTTCGCGCGCGCGGTGTCGTGCTTCGCGTAGGCGTCGACGATCCTGTTGAATATGGACTTGTCGCGTTCACCGAACCTGTTCGATGCCTGGTCCAGCCTCTGGATCTGCATCTCGATTCTCTTCGTCGCGGCGTCGAGCCTTGGCTTGAGGGGGCCTGGCGGGTGTATGGCGTCCTTCACCTTTGCCGAGAAGGAGGGATCATCTTTTTTCTCCCATCTTCCAGCGAAAGAGTCTACCATTTGAACTGACCTCGTAGAAGTCTACACCACGTTGATGCAATATGTTATTGCATTAGGTATGTGATTAATTGCGACTTTTTTATCGATATTCTACGATTGAATTGATTTGAAAATGTAACTTAACTTCCGGATAATGAAAGTAACTCTTGTAAAAAGAAATTAAAAATTTATTAAAAAGGATTAGGAAATTAATTCATTAAGTAAATTACACGTCCAGCACATTTAATATATAAACCAAAGGTATCGGTTATCAAGGTTGAGTATCATGGCAGGCAGACTTACCGTTTTCACGGTGTTCGCCTTCATAGGTTTCCTCGGCGGGATCGTCGCCTACTTCGCCTATAAGAGGCTCGTACCGATCATCCTGGAGATGTTCCCTGAGCTGCTAAATGCCGAGTGGTTCCTCTCGGGCCTAGGCGGCGCATTGATGACGCTGATCCTCATCGTCGTATGGGCCTCGTTATCCCCCGAGAAGAAGTAGGGAAGCCTATCCGAGTCGAAGAGCCAGATGCTGGGTAGGGATGATCCGGGTTCAATAGCCGTATCTTTTTCGCCCAGTCATATTATCAGGATCAAGGTAACAGCGGGTTCATCTCCAGCCTGTGGTTGTAAACCTTTTATTGCGTTCATTCTCCATTGAACTGGGGTGTTCCGACCCCCGGAGCTGTGGCATGAAGGGCTAGGATGAAGGGGATGGTGTCTTGAAGCTCAAGCTCGACCTCCACCTCCACACCCGCCACAGCGGCGATGCCGTCAACAGGGTCGAGGAGATCAACGCGAAATGTGTCGAGCAGGGGCTAGACGGCTACGCCGTCTCTGACCACGATACACTGGACGGCGTCGATGAGGCGCTCATGAGCAGGGGCGGGCTCATCGTGGTACCAGCCTTGGAGATATCCGCCCGCGGCGCGCACATCATATGCCTTCAGCCTAAGGAGGTCATACCCTCGAACCTGTCCATGAAGGATACGGTGGAACGCATCCACGGCCAGGGGGGCACCGCCATCCTCGCCCACCCGTATGGCATGCTGATGAACTGGCTGAGCATCGACAAGGCCGGTCTCTGCGGCTTCGACGCGGTCGAGGTAGCCAACTCCGCCCAGTTCCCCTACGAAACGATCACTGGGTACAACAGGAGGCTCGCCGAGAGGCTCGGCCTACCTGCGACGGGGGGCAGCGACTCCCACATACCTAGCACCATAGGGAGGGCGTACACGATCGTGGATTCAGCCTCGAGGGAGGTGGAGGATATCGTGGAGGCGATAAAGAGTGGGCGGACAGAGGCCTTCGGCTCAGGAACGTCCTTGACCGAGAGGCTCGAGAAGGTCTGGATGAACCTCAAGAAGGCCCTTTCCTAGGCCCTCTTTCGTATCGTAAATTTAGGAGCGGTACTTTTATCCCACGGCCCATTCTTGAAAACTGCGTAAGTGGGCATGCAGAAGATACACGTCGAGGTCTACGGCTGCAGCGCCAACGCTGCGGACGCCGAGATAGTTCAGGGCCTTCTCCTAGAGGCAGGGTACGGGCTGGCGGAGAAGGCTGAGACGGCCGACGCCTCGATGGTCCTCACCTGCGTTGTCAAGACTCCGACGGAGCAGAAGATCGTCAAACGGCTGAGGGAACTAGTCGGTGGCGGGAGGCCGCTGATAGTCGCCGGATGCATGCCCAAGGTCCTGAGGTGGGAGGTTGAGGAGGTCGCGCCGGCGGCGAGCCTACTGGGTCCCGACGACATCCTTAGGTCCGTGGAGGCTGTGGAGGAGGCGCTGAGGGGGAATAGGGTGGTCTTCGTCGACGGTAAGCCGCCGGACAGGACCCTCCTACCGAGGAGGAGGAGAAGCGGCGTGGTACACATCGCCCCCATAGCCTCAGGCTGCCTCGGCAGCTGCAGCTACTGCATAGTTAAGAACGCGCGTGGACGCCTCAAGTCCTTCCCCGCCGAGGAGATCGTCGAGGAGGCGCGGAATGCCGTCGCGGAGGGTTGCGGGGAGATCTGGCTCACCGCTGAGGACACCGCCGCGTACAACTACGGGGGGCTGAGGCTGCCCGAGCTCATGGATAAGCTGAGCAGCCTGGATGGAAGATTCTACATCAGGGTCGGCATGATGACGCCGAACGAGGCTGAGCCGATCCTCGAGGATCTGATGGGCGCCTATAAGAGCGGGAACGTCTTCAAGTTCCTCCACGTCCCAGTCCAGTCTGGCAGCGACGATGTCCTGAGGAGGATGAGGCGGAGGTACACCGTCGACGACTTCCTCAGGCTTGCCTCAAGGTTCCGAGGGGCGTTCCCAGAGCTGAGCGTATCGACAGACATCATATGCGGCTTCCCAGGTGAGACTGAAGAGCAGTTCAGGGCGTCCGTTAACCTCGTGGAGAGGATCAAGCCTGACGTCCTCAACATATCCAGGTTCTGGCCCAGGCCGGGGACGGAGGCGTCGACCATGAGCCCCCAGCTCCACGGGAGGGAGACGAAGCGCCGATCCAGGATCATGAGCCGCGTCTGGAGGGGGATGTCGGTCGAGACGAGCATGCGCTGGGTCGGTTGGCGGGGCGAGATCCTCGTCGATGAGGAGGGCCACAGCGGTTCAATGGTCGGGAGAAACTACGCGTACAAGCCGGTTGCCGTTAAAACCAGCAAGAGACCAGGCGAATATGTGGAGGTCGAGGTCACGAAGGCGGGGGCGGGCTACCTCCTTGGGAGAGAGGTGTGAGCATGAAGAGTGGTCCAGGATTAAGATGTGAGGAGTGTAGAAAGTATTCGAGGAGGACCTTCTACTGCTCCAAGTTGCTGAAGGTGCTCGACAAGGATAGGGAGGCTTGCCCGAGCTTCGTGCCACGACACGTCAGTCGGGAAAAGAGTAGGTTCCGCCCTCGGATGCGATAAAATTATAGAGTTCCTTTTTGATTCATTATGGGGTATTGGATGGGTCTGAAGATCCCTGGGGACTGGTTCACGAACCCGAAGGTTCTGGAGGAGTTCTATAAGCAATACAGGAACCATCCCGTCGAGGAGATCAGGAGGGTTTCCTTCGAGCAGGGGGTTGCCTTCGGCCGCTCCATGAAGGTTCAGCTCGGCCTCGAGGGAGATGATGTCGAGACGCTGGCAACCGTCCTGAGGGCGGTGCTGCGGGACGAGCCCACGGCCAAGGTCATGGGCGTGGAGGGGGGAAGGGTCCACCTGAGGAACTCTGGCTTCTGCCCGCTTATGACTGTGAGCCTCTCGATGAACCTGCCCTGGACCTGGCTCTGCAACGGCCTGGGGTGGCCGTTCTTCCATGGTATCGCTTCGGCGGTGAACCCAAGGATGAACCTCACCATGACAAAGCGGAGGGAGAAGGGGGACCCATACTGCGACCACATATTCGAAGTCGGTGAGGGAAAGCTTATCATACCAGAGGACCGCGCCGGCGGGACGTAGCTCGGGGTCGATGGTGTTAACATGTCGCGACAGGCCCCTCCGAATTGGCCTCCGGCCCTGGTGTACCTCGCCGCCTTCAGGGTCGGGCCCGATCAACCGGCGGATCCGCGGGTCGTCCTAGGGAGAGTTGGAGAGAGGTACGGCGGGAAACGCTCAGAGGATGAACTCACCCTGGAGTTCGTGTCCGGTGGTGTCCCGGGGTACGTCCACTGCAGGGTCGAGGACGCGATTCAGAGCTTTCTGGTGGCCTTGGGTGGGGT
>CAZYUK010000155.1:0-4197 GCA_964650675.1 uncultured Candidatus Bathyarchaeia archaeon | reverse complement strand
CCACCGAGACCACGATCTTAAGTCCCGCCCCTTTGGCCAGTCTCGGGAACCCCCTCCCGCCGTAAGGATAGACATCACACACATTCTTTAAAGGTTACACCCAAAAAGGGCCAACATAACACTTCGCCAGCATGGGAAAACAAGGCGACGATGAAGGGGCTAAACTAACCTTCTGGTCCTCTGGAGGTCCTTCCTCTGCCAGGCGTAACCCCTCAGCCTCGGCGTCGCCCCGTAGCCACAGGCGGCGCACGTGCCGAGCCTCACGTGGTAGGCCCTGCGCCCGCAGCGCCTGCACCTGACGTGGATCCGCTTACCTGTCTTGATGGCGTGCTTCGTCGGCATAAGCCCAGTTTCCTCTAGCCCTCGGGCGGAGGTGAGATCATGATGACGTTGTCGCCGCGCAGGACGATGGTGCCGATGGCCTCGGTCCTATTCGGGTCGCTGACGATCTCTGCGTCCTTAAGCACGAGGTTAACGTGCTGGTCGAAGCCCTCGAGGGTCCCACGGAGCGTCTTGCCCCCCCTGACCTTGATCAGTACCGTCTTGCCTATGCTCCTCTCAAGGACCCGCTCAATCATCTCAGCCAAGTCTCGAGTCTCCTGACTATTTTCCCCTATAGGCTCTAAACGAATAACCGAGTTTCCCTATTAAAGGTTTGTATATTTAGCATTTCCCCATCGAAGTACCGATCGCCTCAGCGAACCCAATTAAATCTCAACAATAATATCCCAAATAGAATACATCCGCCCCAACATGCCCTGAAAAGTTTATTAGACAGGGCTCGCCCTACTCTATAGCCTCTGCAGGGTTACGACGGCTTTTAGGTCGAATGAGAACCGGGAAGGAGGAATGATCCAGTTAGGAGAAACCATTGCTTTGATCCCGGCACGTGACGCCTGCAGCTCAATCTCAAAGTGTGAAGGAAGGTAGAATGCTTCTCGCGGAAGAAAATAATTGGGACCTCATGAGGTCCTTCTTCGCCGAGGAAGGGCTCGTCAAGCAGCACCTCGACAGCTACAACGACTTCGTCGAGAACACGCTCCAGCAGATAATAGACGAGATCGGCGGGATAACCATCGAGGTGCCGAACCACAGCTACGACATAAAGTTCGGCACGATAGAGGTCGGGGAGCCGAGGGTCACGGAGGTCGACGGAACGACCCGAGAGGTCTACCCCAGGGAGGCCAGGATAAGGAACCTCACCTACGCCGCCCCACTCTACCTCGAGATAATGCTCGAGGACGAGGGGCACGAGACATACGAGAAGGTCAACATAGGCGACCTCCCCATAATGGTCAAGTCGAACCTCTGCCTCCTCTCCAAGCACAGCCCGAGCGATCTCGTGAGCATGGGAGAAGACCCGGAGGAGGTCGGAGGATACTTCATAGTCAACGGCTCCGAACGGGTCATAGTCAGCCTCGAGGACCTGGCGCCGAACCGCGTCCTCATCGAGATAGACGACCGCGGCAGCAACCCGGTCTTCAGGGGCAAGGTCTTCTCGACGACCGTCGGCTTCAGGGCGCGCATAGAGATGAACCTCAAGGCGAAGGGGGAGATGAGCGTCAGCATCCCAGGCGTCCCCGTGCCGGTCCCCTACGTGGTGCTCATGAGGGCCCTCGGCGTCGAGACCGACAAGCAGGTCGCCGACATGGTCAGCCTGGACCCGAAGATCCTCACAGAGCTCGAGCCGAGCTTCAGGGAGGCGTCACCGGTCCACAACCGTGAGGACGCCGTGCTCTACGTCGGCAACAGGGTCGCCTTCGGACAGGTGAAGGAGTTCAGGGTCAAGCGGGCCGAGACGATCCTCGACCGCAACCTCCTCCCCCACATAGGCCGATCGTCGGACGACAGGATGGACAAGGCGATCTTCCTCGGCGAGATGGCCAGCCGAATCATAGAGCTCAAGCTGGGGCGCAGGAAGGAGGACGACAAGGACCACCTCAAGAACAAGAGGATAAAGCTCGCCGGCCCGCTCCTCGCGGAGCTGTTCCGCTCAGCCTTCTGGAGCCTGTACAGGGACATGCGTTACCAGTTCAGGCGCATGAGCAGCCGCCGCAAGGGGGTCCTCATCGGAGCGGCGGTTAGGCCAGGCATCATAACGAGCAGGATCCAGCACGCACTAGCCACGGGGAACTGGCGTAGGGGCCGCGTGGGCATGACCCAGCTCCTCGACCGCACGAACACCCTCTCAACCCTCAGCCACCTCCGCAGGCTGCAGTCACCGCTGAGCCGGAGCCAGCCCAACTTCGAGGCGCGTGACCTCCACAGCACCCACTGGGGGAGGCTCTGCCCAAACGAGACCCCCGAGGGCGCAAACTGCGGGCTGGTCAAGAACCTCGCCCTCACGGCGAGCATCTCAGTCGGTACAGACGCCGAGAAGGTGAAGCGCACCCTCGAGTACATGGGCGTAGTTAAGGCGAAGGACGCGGACGAGCAGCTCCGCCACGAGGGGACCAAGATATTCGTCGAGGGGTATCTGCTCGGCTACACCCTCTCACCCCGAGAGCTCACCCAGCAGATAAGGGACATGAGGCGGAAGGGAGACATCAGCAGCGAGGTCAACTGCTGCTACTACTCCACTTACAACGAGATATACGTCAACTGCGACGAGGGGCGGATAAGGCGTCCCCTCATAGTAGTGCAGGAGGGGAAGAGTCTCCTCAAGCAGCGTCACACACGCAACCTACGCGAGGGGCGGTGGCAGTGGAAAGACCTTGTCCGGGAGGGTATCATAGAGTACCTGGACGCCGAGGAGGAGGAGAACGCCTACATCTGCATCGACCCATCGAAGCTCACGGATGATCATACTCACATGGAGATCTGCCCGTTCGCCATCCTCGGCGTCGCGGCGAGCATAATCCCCTACGCTGAGCACAACCAGTCGCCCAGGAACACCTACCAGGCTGCGATGGCGAAGCAGGCGCCAGGCATCTACGCGCTCAATTACAGGGACCGCACCGACACACGCGGGCACATACTCCACTACTCCCAGAAACCAGTCGTCGCCACCAAGCCCATGGACGTCCTCGGCTACAACGAGAGGCCGGCGGGGCAGAACTTCATAGTCGCCGTCCTCAGCAGCAACGGCTACAACATGGAGGACGCAATCATCTTCAACAAGTCAAGCGTCGAGCGAGGCCTGGGCCACAGCAGCTTCTTCCGCATCTACAAGGCCGAGTGCAAGCAGTACTTGGGCGGAGCCAAAGACAGACTGACCATCCCGGAGGCGGGCATAAGGGGCTACCACGGCGCCGAGGCTTATAGGCTCATAGAGTCCGACGGGCTCGTCGCCATGGAGTCGGAGGTTAAGGGCGGGGATGTTCTCATCGGCCGAACGAGCCCCCCGAGGTTCATGGAGGAGTACGGCGGCCTCGAGGTCCGCGGGCCACAGGTCCGCGACACGAGCATAGGAGTCCGCCCGACCGAGGAGGGGACGGTAGACGGGATATTCATAACCAAGGACATAGAGGGTAGCCAGCTCATCAAGGTCAAGGTCCGCAGCAACAGGGTCCCCGAACTCGGCGACAAGTTCGTCAGTCGCCACGGCCAGAAGGGCGTCATCGGCCTCCTGGTGCCGCAGGAGGACATGCCCTTCAGCGTCCATGGTACCGTGCCTGACATCATGATCAACCCCCACGCCTTCCCGAGCAGGATGACTGTGGGCCAGTTCATGGAGAGCCTGGCCGGCAAGACGGCGAGCATCAGGGGCGAGGTCGTCGACGGAACGCCCTTCGACAACGAGAACGCGGAGAGCCTCGCCGAGGCTCTTAGGCGGATGGGCTTCCACCCCGGCGGCAGCGAGATGATGTACGACGGCCAGACGGGCCGCCTCTTCGAGACAGACGTCTTCATAGGCGTCGTCTACTACCAGAAGCTCCACCACATGGTCGTGGACAAGATCCACGCACGCGCAAGGGGCCAGGTCCAGATGCTCACCAGGCAGCCCACGGAGGGCCGCGCAAGGGGCGGTGGCCTCAGATTTGGTGAGATGGAGCGCGACTGCCTCGTCGGCCACGGCGCCGCGATGCTGCTGAAGGATAGACTGCTTGAGGAGTCCGACGCCTACACGATCTATGTCTGCGAGAAGTGCGGCAAGCAGGCCTACTACGACATAAGGCAGCGGAAGTACGTCTGCCCAATCTGCGAGGGGAAGGGCGAGATAGAGGCGGTCACCATCAGCTACGCCTTCAAGCTGCT
>CAZYUK010000154.1:0-4209 GCA_964650675.1 uncultured Candidatus Bathyarchaeia archaeon | reverse complement strand
ATACCTCCTCGATCTCCTCGTACTTGAGGAGCTTCTCGCACACCTCGTCTTCCGATCCCGACTTGATGTTCATCATTATGTACGCCTTCACGGACATGATGATCACTTGCAACCACTACCGTTTCCGTTTAAATTGTTTCCTAGTCTCCCTCGGCCGCGAGAATGCCTGCCATCATCCTCCCGGCATCTGTGAGCTCGACGGGTATGCCCTTGTTCCGCCTGTCGCCCGCCCTTATCAGGTTCGCGTCGCGCAGACCTTGGAGGTTCCAGCGAACGGTGGATTTTGGTATCTTCAGCTCCTCGGATAGCCGCTCGATGAGGTCCGTGTAGATGGCGGATCCGCGGTAGCCCTCGCTGAGCCACCTCAGCATGAGCCTCTGCTTGCGCGTCAGCCGCCTCGATGAGGCCGAGGCGAGGGTCTCCCCGAAGGCGTTCAGCTCCCTGAAGTGGGCCCTGAGCGACTCCTCGAGGGAGTCAACGTTCTTCAGCAGCCTGTTATAGGATACCCTATCCGGGTTGCTTTTGCCGAACTTGGATACCTCTCTCTTCATGTCGTTCATTGACTGGAGAAGGTTCTTCAGTTCGGGAGTCGTGTATGATCCGGCCTTAGCGCCGGAGGAAATATTCACCTTGCACTTCTCTCACTCCCAACCGGGGTTGATAGACACGCAGGGTGTTTAAAACGTTTTCTTTGCTCCGCCAGCGATCGCCTCTCCGTCTAATTAGGGGAAGATTGGGCTAGGACCCCTCGGAGAGTATCTTGGCCTTCACCGCGTCCGTCACCTCTCGCGTTCTGCTCATCCCGCCCAGGTCAGGCGTCAGCACCCTGCCCTCACCGAGGACCCCTAAGACGGCGTCCTCGATGGCGGCTGCTGCCCGAGGCTGGCCGAGCCAGTCCAGCATCATACGGGCCGACAGTATCTGGGCCAGAGGGTTCGCTATCCCCTTCCCGGCTATGTCAGGCGCCGAGCCATGCACTGCCTCGAAGATGGCCGCCCTGTCCCCTATGTTCCCGGACGGCGCCATCCCCAGGCCGCCCACGACGCCGGCGGCTAGGTCGGATAATATGTCGCCGAAGAGGTTCGTCGTGACGATGATGTCGAATGCTTCTGGCCTCATCACGAGCTTCATGGCGCAGGCGTCCACGAGGGCCTCGTCGTATTTGATGCCTGGGTAGGATTCGGAGACGCTGAGGCAGGCCTCCCTGAAGACTGAGCACGTCTTGTCGAGAACGTTTGCCTTGTGCACGCATGTGACCCTCCCCCGCCCCTGCTTCACGGCGTAGTCGAAGGCGAACCTGGCTATCCTCTCGGACGCCCTGCGGGTGATCACCCTGAGGTTGACCCCCCACTCCTCGCCCCTGTCCCCTATCATCTTGTAGAGGTCCTCTGTGTTCTCCCTCACTATTACGATGTCGACGCCCTCCCTGATGCGGGGCACGTTCGGGTAGACCTTGGCGGGCCTGAGGTTGGCGTAGAGGTCCAGCCTCTGCCTGAGAGGCAGTATGACCTCCTTCGCGGTTTCGCCCACCGCCCCGAATAGGCCGGCGTCCGACCTCGCCACCGCCTCGACCGTGCCCGGGGGCAGCGCCACACCGGTCCTCGCCTTCAGCTCGTCGCCGACGGGGAGTTCGATGAAGTCGAAGCCTAGGCCGTTTGTCTCCCCGACGGCCTCGAGCACCTCGACGGCGGCGTCCATGACCTCCGGACCTATGCCGTCGCCCGGCATTTTGGCGATCCTGTACCTCTTCATCCTCTAACACTCATCCTTATGCTTCTTGAGATAGGCGACCAGCCCCCCCTCTTCGAGGATATCGACCATGAAGCCGGGCAACGGGACGAAGACAAGCTCCCGCCCCGTCGTCTTGTTTTTAACCTTTCCTCCGATGAGGTCGACGTCTAGGATGTCGCCCTCCCCCACCGTCTCGACTATGGCGGGGCACTCGAGGACCGGGAGGCCCAGGTTTATGGCGTTCCTGTAGAAGATGCGGGCGAATGACTCGGCGATCACCGCGCCGACGCCTACCTGTTTCAGGGCGATGGCGGCGTGTTCCCTGCTCGAGCCGCAGCCGAAGTTCCTGCCGCCGACGACGATGTCTCCCTTCCTGACCTTCTTGGGGAAATCAGGGTCTATGCCCTCCATGGCGTGGAGGGCGATCTCGCTGTAGTTGACAAGTTCAAGGTACTTGCCCGGGACGATGAGGTCGGTGTTCACGTCGTCGCCGAACTTCCACGCCTTTCCTTCAAGCCTCGTATTCATGGCAGATCCCTCGGATCGGTTATTACCCCCATAACCGCGGACGCGGCAGCGACGGCCGGGGAAGCCAGGTAGACCAGAGCCTCCGGGCTCCCCTGTCTCCCCTTGAAGTTCCTGTTTGAGGTCGTTATGCCCACCTCGCCAGGCGCTAGGAGCCCTATGTGGCCGCCGAAGCAGGCGCCGCAGCTCGGGTTACTGACGACCGCCCCAGCCTCGAGCAGGCTCCTGATGATGCCTCTGTCGAGAGCCTGCAGGTAGACCTCCTTGGAGGCTGGGACGACGAGGAGTCTAGCGTCCCTGTGGACGTGCCTCCCATCCAGGATCGAGGCCGCCACCAGGAGGTCCTCGAGGCGCCCGTTGGTACATGAGCCGATGAAGGCTTGGTTGATCCTCGTCCCGGAGACCTCGCTGATGGGCTTGACGTTGTCCACCTTGTGTGGGCAGGCGACCTGGGGCTCCAGGGTGTCGGCATCTACTCGCAGGACGCGCTTATAGGTAGCGTCCTCATCGACGTACACAGGATCGAAGATGCCGTCGGTCCTGCCTTCAAGGAATTTGAAGGTCTTCTCGTCGGGCTCGACGATCCCGGCCTTGCCGCCCATCTCTATCGCCATGTTGCACAGGGTCATCCTGCCGGAGACGCTCATGCCTGAGACAGTGCCGCCGCCGAACTCTAGCGCCTTATAGGTGGCGCCGTCGGCCCCTATCTGCCCGGCGATGTATAGGATGACATCCTTCGGCGCCACGTAATCAGGCAGCTTCCCATCGACGTCGACCCTGATCGTCTCCGGGACCCTGAGCCAGGTCTTGCCGGTGCCGATGATCGCGCCCATGTCGGTCGACCCCACACCGGTGGCGAACGCCCCGAACGCCCCGTGCGTGCAGGTGTGGGAGTCGGCGCCGACGACGAGGTAGCCCGGCTTGATGTGGCCCCTCTCAGGGAGCACCTGGTGGCACACGCCCGAGTCGACGTCGTATAGGTGCTTCAGACTCTGATCCCTGGCGAACTCCCTGATGTCCCTGTGTACCGTGGCGGCCAGCAGGGTCGAGGCGGGGGCGACGTGGTCCAGGACGATGACCACCTTATCCCTGTCCCAGACCCTCCTGAACCCCATCTCCCTCATGGCGTTTATTGATAGGATCGTGGTGAGGTCCGGCATCATCGCGACGTCGACCTCGGCTTTCACTATCTCCCCGGCCCGGGTTTTTTCCTGCCCGGATGCTCTGGCGAGAATCTTCTCTGATACTGTCATACCCATCCTTCTAGGTTCCTCCTTCCTGTTTTACACCCAAGCTTTTCCCGAGGCACGGCATATTCAGGAGTCTAGGAGCCTGTTCATCCCCTTCAAGATTGCCTCCACGCTAGCCATCACCGTGTCCCCGTGGACGCTGCTCGCCGTCACAAACCTTTCTCCACGGCGAAGCCCCACTGTGACATCGGCCACGGCGTCCGTGCCCCCCGTGATCGCCTTCATGCTGAACTTCTCGAGGTCGATGCTGGCGAAGCCGTCGACGATCTGCTTGATCGCATTTATCGAGGAGTCTATGGGGCCGTTTCCCACACCGCTCCCCGTGTATTCCTTGTCATCAACGACGAGAGTCACCGAGGCCGTCGGCTTCACCGTGTTGCCCGTGACGACGACGAGCTGCTTCAGCTTCACGCGGTCGTTGCTCTGTATGTTCATGATGTTCTTCGCCATGGCGTACAGGTCGGTGTCGGTGACGCTCTTCCCCGCGTCCCCAAGCTTCTTGACCTCCTCCGCGATGACCTTGAGCTGCTCCCTGCTCGGGCTCAGCCCCATCTCCTCGACCATGCTCTCGATGCCATGGCGACCGGCGTGCTTCCCTGCGACGATGCGCCTACGCCTGCCGACGAACTCGGGTGAGAGTATCTCGTAGTTGCCCGAGTTGGCTAGGACGCCGTGGACGTGTATGCCAGACTCGTGGGCGAAG
>CAZYUK010000153.1:0-4225 GCA_964650675.1 uncultured Candidatus Bathyarchaeia archaeon | reverse complement strand
GTATACATGCCTCCTCCTGAACCCCACCGGAATCCGTCAGGACAAGCCTCGCCTCAGACTCAAGCCCCAGGAAATCCAGGTAACTGACGGGCTCAACCAAACTAACATCGCCGAGGTTGAAGCCGAAATAATCGATCATCTTCCTCGTCCTGGGATGAACCGGGAACAGAATCGGAAGCGAGTACTCTTCCCTGACCCGCCTGAGACCACTGAGGATTTTGCCGAGACGCGTCTCCGAATCGACATTCTCCGCCCTGTGCAGAGTGACGAGGAAAAAGGCGCCCTCCTCGAGTCCATACCGGCTCAGAGCATCCGCCCTCCTCGACAACTCGAGGTTCTGATTCACGGCGTCGACAACCGTGTTCCCCGTCACATAGATATCCTCGTCGCTGATCCCCTCATTCAGCAGGTTCCGCCTGGAGGTCTCCGTGGGGGCGAAGAGGTAGTCGGAGACGTGGTCCGCGACGACCCTGTTGATCTCCTCAGGCATAGACCTGTCAAAGCTCCTCAGTCCAGCCTCAACGTGACCCACCGGTATATGCAGCTTCGTGGCGGCCAGAGCCCCAGCCATCACCGAGTTAGTGTCTCCCTCCACAAGAACCACACTCGGCTTCTCCTCAAGCAGCACCATCTCAGCCCCAACCAGAATCTGACCTGTCTGATCCGCCTGCGAACCCGACCCAACATCGAGATTATACTTAGCCGACGGAAGGCTGAGCTCATCGAAGAACACCCTATCCATCTCATACGAGTAGTGCTGCCCCGTGTGAAGAATGAAGTAATCCAGGCCTCTCCTCTCAGACTCCCTTATGATAGGGCTCATCTTGATTATCTCCGGCCTAGTCCCCAGGATGACCGCTATCTTCAAGACTTCTCCCTGACCACGCTGATGAGAACCCAAAGGATGACGGCGGTCGTCATCAGCATCAGCCCCACAATCGTTCCGGCGAGGGCGATCAACACAACATTCGTACTAAACGTCCTAAGAACAGCAAACTCGCCAAGGGCTAAGGTCCAAAACACCGTCGCCACACACAGAGCAACGAACCCTGGCACCCCGTAGAACACCAGAGGCCTCCTCATCGAGAGATGCTTCACCGTGTTCAAAACCACATCCAGCCCGTGCACCACGGGATTATGCACCGACGAACCCTCCCCATAGCTGATCCTCACCGGCACCTCGGCCACCCTCAACCCCTTCTCCCCCGCCTTCAGCAGGATCTCCGTGCTGACGCTCATCCCGTCCTCAGACAGCGCCAACGACTCCAGCGCCCCCCGACTATACGCCCTGAACCCGGACTGGGCATCCGTCACATTCAGCCCGTTCGACGCCAGACCCGTGATGATCCTGATCCCCGCATTCCTCCACCCAGGAGCAGTTGAACTACCCCCCTCAACAAACCTCGAACCGATGACGAGGTCCACATCCCCACCCCCAAGCCTCCCGACCAGTTTAGGAATCTCGACAGGATCATGCTGCCCGTCGCCATCCAACGTCACTACCACGTCCGCACCCAGTCTCAGAGCCTCCGCAAACAGACTGCGGAGGGACGCACCGTAACCCCTGTTCCCCTCATGCCGAATCACGGCAGCCCCCAGCCCCTCAGCTATCTCCCCCGTCAGATCCACGGACCCATCATCGCAGACAACAACCCTGTCCACGTACCTCTTAGCCCGTACTATTACGCCGCCTATGTTCCTCTCCTCGTTGAACGCCGGGATACAGGCGACGACTAGAGGTTTGTCGCTCACTCAACTACGCTCTTCAGGTCGTTCACGTCGAATCTGTCTACCGGACTTTTAGGCTATGTCCGTCGGCTCTAGTCGCGGTATCTCCAGTCCGTCGAAGTGTCTATCAAACGATATTATCGCATCGGTCTTCACGGAGAGTGCAGACGAGTACTGTATTGCGTCGTCCATGTCCAGGCCGCATTCGGCTGCGAGGTCCACGGCCTCCACATCTTCGGATATGCTTGTCGGATAGACGTAGAGCCCCCTGTATCCCAGGAGGCTTAAGAGAAACGTTCTAAGCTCCTTCAACCTACCCAAGCCGTTCATGACCACGATTATCGAATGGACGGAGAAGTCCGTCACGATGCCCCTCTTCTCCCCGTCCCTGAGAAAACCGAGGAACATCTTACACTCATCCTTCCGCGCCCTAGAGAGGAGGACCTCAAGGAAGATGTTTGTGTCAACCAGGTACATCGCCGAGCACCTTCGCGACCCAGAGCCCCTTCACCTCGTGCTGGAGCTCAACAGCATCTACTTCAACGTCGGAGAGCAATCCGTCTATAGCCTCTACGGGATCACCCTCAAAACCTAGCCTCTCCCCCTCAACGATAGAGATCCAGCGGATGACGGCCTCCTCCATCGCTCTGCTTAAAGCCCCCTTACCGTAGCCAAACCTTCTCATAGCAAGCTCCCTAAATTTGCGTTCGAGCTTCACATCAATTTGAGCCCTCAACACCACACCCACCCCCAAACTTCCATATTGCTATTTAGCAATATATGCACTTTGCCTTAAAATGGTCGCCATCAAACAACCCTGTTCCGCTCATGCCTTATCACCACGGCCCCAAGCCCCTCAGCTATCGCCCCCGTCAGATCCATGGACCCATCGTCGCAGACAATAACCCTGTCCACAAACCCCTTAGCCCGTACTACTACGCCGCCTATGCTCCCCTCCTCGTTGAAAGCCGGAATACAGGCGACGACGAAAGGCTTAGATGAATCGGTCTGAAGGCTCAATTCTGCATATCACCTACAGCGTGTATATAGCTAAAACCTCGTTTCATAGATCAGTCCACTATGAAGCACGTCTCACGCTCTCTGTGATCGAACACCACGGTGAAGCGATCGAAGAAGCCTGTCCTCCCGATCAAGCTTGGGACACTGTTCGTCTCCGCGAAGGCGACCGTGGCTTCAAACCCTTCATCGCCCAGCCTGACCGGAACTTCATGGATCCATGATCTGAGGGTCTGACGTGCGATGCCCATCGGTCGAATCAATACGCCGCCCTCAACCTCCAACCCAAGGAGGTCTTCACCAATGTACCTGGGGAAAATCGTCATATCCGCTCCGCTGTCAACATAAGCCTCGACCGAGATCCACTCTCCCGCTTGACCCTGGAGAAGGACCTCCGCGACAGGCCTATAGATGACGCCGACAAGCCGTGAATACTCTCGACGCCAGGGGAAGCAGAACCTCTTCATAGGATTAGGGATTCCTCGGTTGGGATATAGGTCACAATGACCTTCTTACCTGGATGCTTCTCAACAGCTGCTCTATAAGCCTCAGCAGGATTCTCCGAAGCAGCGACGATCTCGCCATCAACGAGAACCGCGTGCATCCCGCCATACCTATGGATATCCTCCAAAGAGAGGACCTTAGCCTCGCCCATACCCCTCACCAAGTCTAGAAGAAGGTCCCGATATAAGAATCATGTATCAACCAACCGATAATAGACCTATCGTCGCAGACGACGACCCTGTCCACGTACATCCTGGCCTGAACCACCACCCAGGCGATGCTCCCCTCCTCGTTGAACGTCGGGATACACGCAACCACGAAGGGATCCTGCGGCTGCTCGACTCCATCAGACATTATCCGGTACCATATCTCCGACGTTCTAAGATCGCGCACTCCAGCCAATGGGCGAGTTGACCTCAACGAACGTCAAATACCTGACGAAGCCCATGTCTTCGGCCCAGCTCCTCGCCCCGACACACCCGAAGGTGACCGCCTGCCCCGCGACCTCCCTCGCCCGCCTGAAACCGAAAACCTCCATACACCTGGCGAACCCGCTCCTCATAGCATCGTTGAGCTTCCTCAGGATCTTCACTAACACAACCCCAAGTACCTCGCTCTCAACCCTGTCGATCAAATGAGCCGCCAGGCTCACAATGCCCCTCTCAAGACGATCCAACGACCTGAACCAGACTCCACGCCTCAGAGCCCTCCGCCTCACATCGTCGAGAAAGTTGCCCGTAAACACTTCTCTCACACACTCAAAGGCTTTCTATAATCAACGAGCACAGGATAAAAAACCTATCCCCCAATAGACATGTTTCACCCGACATTAAAAATATACCCATCCGACGAAAGCGGATCAAGCGGAATCAGAAGCCCCCGGACAAGCAGAGCCTACTTCTCCGTCTCCCCGGCCTCTCCTCCGCCCACCACCGTCTCCGAACCCCCCTCACCGAGATCCTCAGAAACATCCTCA
>CAZYUK010000152.1:0-4249 GCA_964650675.1 uncultured Candidatus Bathyarchaeia archaeon | reverse complement strand
GGCATAGGCCAGATGGACGAGCTGAGGGCGAGGGCGAAGAGCCGGGACCCGGCCCTGTCGGAGGTCAGCTTCGCGGGCCACTGCGAGAAGATCAGGGCAGCGACCAGACCGAAGCCCCTCGCCCTCGTCAACGGCTTCAGGACCCTCGCCGCTATGCAGGCCGTCGTCGACGGAGGAATCACGGACATTATCTCCATGAGCCGCCCCTTCATCAGCGAACCCGACCTCGTGAGGAGGCTCGAGGCCGGCCAGACGGAGGCTGGCTGCATCCGCTGCGGCGCCTGCGAGGCGGACGAGGTCTTCTCCAAGGAGATGCTCCGCTGCCGCGTCGAACACTAAGAGGATCCCTGTAGCATCCGAACGATGGCATAATGAAGCCTTTTTGGCTCTTTATCTAATTGTTATATCGCTTACAGTATAGATCGTTAACAGGTGGGTCGATGGATCTAAGTCTTTTCGACTTTGTGATTTACGGTTTGATCGTCATGGGGTTCTTGGTGGGGGTAGTTGTAGTGGTGGGGTTCCTTCGTCGACTCACCTACCCCATTAGGATAAGGATCGTGACTACTTCCGATTGGACAACTCTGCGGGTCGTATCTGGAGCGGTGCTGGTTGGCCCTGCTGAGATTCAGGCCGGCGAAGGAGCGGTTGTCGCAGAGTTCGAGGGGGGCCTCATCCGCCTCACGCAGAGTTGCAGTCAAGCAGCAGACTGCAAGACCTTGGAGATGACCTTGAGGCTGAGCCTCATAGACCCAATGTCGATCTTGTACAATGTGAATAGGGTCTTTGGGACCAGCTTCTTCTTGCCGGCCTACGTTGAGTTTGAGTTGGAGCGCGGCCACTGGGGTTGGACTCATGTTGAACTTTCGAACTGCCTGAGCGACGATCCGGTCGTCGTAGAGAATTACTGGTGGTCCAGCATCGCTTCGGGGGAGCGCAACGTGAAGATCGTGAAGGCTCCACGTTCCGAGCTCTTCTATACTCAGCCCCCGAACCCGCAGCCAGCCCTCCTGACTACGACCCTGGAGGGCAAGGTGCTCTTCGGCTACCAGGGTTGGTTCGGCTGTCCAGGCGATGGCTCAGACAGAGATTCATGGGTCCACTGGTTCAGGGACAATATGCCGACGGCTGACCGCCTCACCGTGGATTTCTGGCCTGACATGTCGGAGTTCTACGCCGACGAGCGCTTCCCGACCGCCATGACTTTATCCAGTGGCAGGCCCGCCGAACTCTTCTCGAGCTATATTAAGAAGACTGTGGATAGGCATTTCAAATGGATGGAGGAGTATGGCATCGACGGCGTTTTCGCCCAGAGGTTCCTCACAGAGATCGGGGCTACTAGAGATATTTGCTTCAGGAACCAGGTCGTTCAGAATGTTCGCCTCGGCGCCGAGAAGCACGGGAGGGTATTTGCCATCATGTACGACGTAAGTGGCGCAATCGGACCCGTGCCGACCATAAAGCGGGACTGGACGTTCCTTGTTGAGGTCCTCAAGATAACTGAGAGCCCCAACTATCTGAGACATAACGGGAAGCCGGTCGTGGGCATCTGGGGCCCGGGCTTCAACCACAATGCCTACACCACTAGTTTCATGGCGCAGCAGATAATCAGCTGGCTCCAGAACGAGGCTCCTGACCGTTGTAGGGCCACCGTGGTGGGTGGGGTTCCGACTCATTGGAGGACTCTGAACAACGACTCAAGGTCTGAGGCGGAGTGGGCCACAGTGTACAGGTCATACGACGTCATCAGTCCCTGGACGGTTGGCCGATACGATAGTATCGCCTCCATCGACGCCCATAAGGTGGATCACCTCATCCCGGACATGGCGGAGGCGTCCGCAGTCGGCGTCGCCTGCATGCCCGTTATCTGGCCTGGTTTCTCGTGGCACAATCTCTTCCCAACCTACAGCCTCAACCAGATACCTCGTGCTGGGGGCAACTTCTATTGGAGGCAGGCTTACAATGCCATCGCAGCCGGCGCCAAGATGCTATACGTGGCGATGTTCGATGAGGTGGACGAGGGAACAGCCATGTTCAAGTTGGCCCCAAGCAGCGCTGACATCCCCCGGGGTGCACAGCTTGTGACGTTAAATATAGACGGGTACGGCCTACCTAGCGACTACTATCTGCGCCTAGGCGGTCAGACGTGCCGGACGCTGCGTGGCGAGATACCCCTCACAACCCAGCCACCATGAAAGCCCAGGAGACAGGCAACTGAGAAACTGTGGGCTCGCTTGTGAATACTACTAAGTATAGAATGTGACACGTTTTATTAGGCGTTAAGCGGTTTGGCCAGAGAGACGTTGATTTACGAGGTCGTAGAGGGCTGGGGCAGGCTCCCGGACGGATGGACGTTCACGCAGGTGGCGGGCGTCGCGGTCGACTCCAGGGATACGGTGTACGTCCTCTGCAGGGGTAAGCACCCCATAATAATGTTCGGCGCAGACGGTGAGTTCGTCGAGTCCCGGGGCGAGGGGGTCTTCGCGAGGGCCCACGGCGCCTACATTGATGACGAGGACAACCTCTACTGCGTCGACGACGGGGACCACACTGTCCGAAAGTTCGCGGAGGACGGCGAGCTACTCTTCACCCTCGGCACGGAGGACAGGCCGGCGGGGCCGGGGGAACCCTTCAACAGGCCTACCGACGTGGCCTTGGCTCCCAACGGCGACCTCTACGTCAGCGACGGGTACGCCAACTCTAGCGTCCATAGGTTCTCTGGGGAGGGCGAACTGATCCGGTCGTGGGGAGAGGCCGGCGCCGGTCCAGGCCAGTTCAACCTGCCCCACGGCGTCTGGGTCAGAGGAGACAGGGTTTACGTCGCGGACCGCCAGAATGGGCGGATACAGGTCTTCACCCAAGAGGGCGAGTATGTCGAGGAGTGGCCCGGGCTGACGAGGCCATGCGACATCTACATGGATGGTAGTGGTCGCGTCTTCGTCGCCGAGCTCATGTCGAGGGTGAGCGTCCTCAGCCTGAGCGGGGAGGTCCTCGCAGGGATCGGAGGAGGGAAGGGCTCCTCGCCCGGCCAGTTCATCGCCCCCCACTGCATCTGGGGAGACTCCAAAGGCTGCCTTTACGTCGGCGAGGTCCTGGAGGGACAGCGCATCCAGAAGTTCACACCGAAGCCCCGGCGTTCCACGAAGTCTTGAGGTGGCTCTCCCGATGAATAGGGCTGGGATGAAAGCTGCCTTACCTAGGTGAGTCTGATCACGATCAGGTTTCCCGGCCCTGGAAACTGGAAGGGCAGGGGGGTCGCCACCGACGGTTTCATCTGCGCCATGATCTGAAGGGGAGCTGGGCCGTGGGGCGGGATGCCAGCCAATGTGTCCAGCGTGAAGAGGAACCTCATAAGATGCGACGGTTCCACGAGGTTGAAGCATATCACCGATGAGCAGATGAGCGCCAAAGCGATGAAGGCGACCTTGTACCCGTCGGACCAGGAACTTGTCCTTTTCTCGCCGATGCGTTTCATGCGCATGTCGAGGGAAGGGTGGGAGGTGAAGGCGACTCTATGCAAGCCGATCTGCGAGTAGATGAAGAGGCTCGACACCAGATCCGGCAGGATGGCTCCACGGGGCGTCGACGTCGCGGAGGCTATCTTGACGAGGGCTTTCTTCAGCAAGTTACCTTCCTGCGTGGCTTTTAAACCGACCTCGTCCGCCAGGTACTCTCTCTCCCTCGAGAGCATCGATGCTGAGAGGTAGGAGGCGGGGCTGAAGAACGACGCCACCTTGAGGGACGAGATCACGGCCATCAGGTGGAAGTCTCTGTTCTTTATGTGGGAGAGCTCGTGGGCGGCGACCGCCTTGAGCTCAGGCTGGCTCAGGGTGTTGATAAGGCCGCTGGAGAAGACCACCATCGCCTCTCGTCCATGACCGACCATGAAGGCATTCGGCTGAAGGTTCTCGGTCAACCCCACCCTCGGCGTCTCCACGCCGATCCTTTCCGCGACCTTCTCGACGAGCCTGTAGAGCCTCGGCTCGTCCTCCTCCGTGACCTCGATGACGCCCCTGCATCTTGCGACGATCCTCACACCGAAGAGGTACGAGACCGCCAGAGTCGCCGCGCCGAAGATAAGTCCGACGATGCAGAGGATCCCTGTATAGTTAACGGATACGATCTCCTCCTGCCTAGTTAGCATCATCCCAAACGGGCTAACGAAGACCTGCTGGAGCACCGGCCTGAAGATCCAGATCGACGGCGTGTAGACGGCGTACACGACGAGGGGCGCCAGGAGCGTGAGGCC
>CAZYUK010000151.1:0-4289 GCA_964650675.1 uncultured Candidatus Bathyarchaeia archaeon | reverse complement strand
CGGCCCGGCCCATGTTAATCATTTTTCAAGCTCAATTCATGTAATTTTCTTGATTGTTTTATGGTGCGTGGATAGGCGACCAACTCGGATTTAAACCCACCTTATAAGTATGTCATGACAAAACGGGGTTTCCTTAATGAGTTTTATCAGTAGACTGTATGATTAGTCAATTGGAGGAGAATAACCTTGAATGCCATAGAATTCCCTCCTGACTTGAAGGAGGCATTTCAGGAGCTTGAGAATGCAGCTCTCACATTCATTGTTTCCAAATACTACTCTGGAGCAGAATCAATATACGAGACACAATTCAGGATTCTAACCGCTAGAGAAATGGAGTTGCAGGCTAATGAGAAATACCACAAAGGAGGCCCGCTGCACAATTTGGGAGTCTCGCTTATACTCCAGGGCAAGTTAGCTGAAGGCTTCAACAAAATAACTCTCGCATACATCGAGGATCTCTTGGATACAAAAAGAATCGAAGAAGCGCTTGGAGCACCAGCGTACCTAGCACTAAGAAGTTATCCTCTGATTGCAGCAGAGTATCTGGAGCGTCTCATGGAATTGGCCAGAACAAGAAGAGAAAAAAACGAGATACCAAGAAATCCTGAAGACCTTCTTAAAGAGTACATCTATGCAAGGAAAGACGGCTATGCAGATCTACAAGCAAGCTTTACCGTTCGTAGACCGTTCTATGTCTATGTGATTCATGGACGGAACAAGCAACTGCTTGAATCGATGCATACTTTCCTTAGTTCACTTGGCTTGACTCCACTAGAATGGTCTGACGCAGTTTCTCTTACAGGTAAACCATCTCCCTATATAGGCGAAATATTGGACGTTATCTTCACGACCGCTCAAGCTCTTATCGTCATGATGACGCCTGATGACGAGGGACGCTTGCGGGAACAATATCGGGAACAAGATGAACCGGCATATGAGACGGAATATACACCACAAGCGAGACTTAACGTGATCTTTGAAGCAGGAATCGCTTTGGGAAGATATCCGGATAGAACAGTTTTCGTCGAACTTGGAAATCTGCGGCCTTTCAGTGACATAGCTGGACGTTTCATCGTTAAACTTGATAATAGCAGGGATAAACGAATGGACCTTATCACGCGGTTGAGAAACGCACGGTGCAATGTTGATCTTTCGACTAGTACTTGGGAGAAAGCGGGAGATTTCCAGATATGAATCCATAAGCAACGATCGGTCGCTTGAACCAAGCTCGGTCGGAAGCAAAGGAAAAAAGTTCCCTTTCCATAAGTGCTCCCGGGATCGATCGATTAACATAAAATCTGAGTCATTGGTGGCCAGAGCCATCACCAGCACCCACATCACCGGGATGCAGAGGGACACGCCGAGGACCTTTAGAGGGAAGTCACTGTAGACGTAGGCACCCGAGGCGACGCCTGTGGCCTCTAGGCCTAGGGCGAGGAGCTCCATAACGGCACCGGGACGCTTTATCCTCATCATCTTTGACCTGATCCTCGAGCCCGTCGCCTACTACACAGGAATTTGGGTCTGGCTCCAGCCCTACACGCCCCACGTATACTTCGGGTCGACCATAGCCAACGCACTAGTATGGGCCAGGATGGGCCTCATAATGCCCTGTGCGCGTGAAGCTATTTCAAGTATATTCGGGAAGGAGCTCTCCAATGATTTTTTCCAAGCACTCCTTAGGCACGCCTGCCAGCATGTAATGGGATAACTCATCTTCGTTTTTCAGGATGATTCCTTTGTGCTGTCTCCACCCTTTTACTAGGGAGATTTTTATGGTTTCTAGGCTGGGCTTTATTCCACTTACCTTGAGCACCTCATCAATTATCGGTTCAACTGAACAGTTTCTGGTATTTGCGTATAACCGACCTGTGACTATTACAACCTCATCTTCAAGAGATTTTCCAAGAGCCGGTATTTTTGTATATTTTTCGGGCAGTTCATATTCTTCTCCTTTACAGACACTGTCTCTAAACCTTCTATAATTTTCACAGGCCTCTTCAAAAGAATCATATATCAAAATTGCGAATTTCCTGTCAAATTCAGATTTATTGGGCATTACTTCCCCGCATTCCAAAACGTCTTCTTGTAGCTTCATCCAGAATCGCTCTATCTCCGATCTTGTTGGTCTCCGAGGGAAAGGCATAGCCTTTGAATCTTTTATTAATCTAACCAATCTTAACCCTCAAACTACGCGTGTGTCACAATAGAATGGGACGCATCACCGCTTAAAGGTGGTAGATAGTTTACGAGGGGGTCCTTAGCCTCTGAAGTTATTCCTTTTGCCTTTCATCCACTTGATTCTGTTCCAGTTTACGGATTTTGTCCGAGCTCGCTGTTCTCCCTCTTCAATTTATCCATCTCTTCGTCTCTCCACGGCTAGGGTATCCCGTTCTCTCTCGGCTGTCTCCCTCAGTCGCCTCTCCTCCGCGATCTGGCTGTCCTTCGCCCTGAGCTGCACCTCGTATTCACTGCGCTACAGCGCAAGCTGCTCCTAGAGCCTCTTATCAGCCTCCACTCGTAGGATGTAGCGGCCCTCCACCAGCTTCTCGACTAGCATGTCCCGAGCCCCTTCCGTCATCTTCATGGACTCGCCCACATGCCCTGACTGACGCTTCAATTTTAAAATAGCCTCGATTGATCCTCCGACCAAGGCGAGCTGCTCTCCGGTAATCTTATCCGGTCCCACACTTCGCCTTACACCTGGAGCCCAGTTGGGGGATAGGGAGAAAGGGGACCACCTGCATCGTAGATAAAGAGAAGGAAATAATCTACCTATGCCTTCAGGTAGGAAACGATTTTGCTATCTTCCTCTAAAGGACATCCCCTATGACCATATTTACTACCATGAACTAATGCATGCAAAAGATGTCATAGAGGGTCGTTTTCCATCGGGAGGATATATCCGCGAACGCGAATTGTATCTTGTAACGTCCCTCTGACACTTCTCCATTGAGGGAAGGCTACAGAAACTAGGAAAATCATGCAAGAAAAAAGAGTATGTAATAGAAGACGAAATTAATCTAATCAATTCCTTTTTTCCAGAAGAAAAAATCATTACGGAGGAAACCTTACAAGAACTACGCAATGAGCTATGGGGAAAGGAGGTAACTTTTCAGGAACTCCAGTCAATTATATCTCAAACATTCACAGGCGTGTCACACTAGCCTCATAGGGATAAAGCTGTGAAGGGGTCAAATAACCTTGATCCAGAGACGACAACACTCCCCACCTATCCCGTGAGGATTATCTGATGATACGCCACCAAAAAATAAACTCACCCCATATTTCGGATAAATCCCCCCCAGTCCACTCCGGGCCTTGATGGCCAACATTTTGTTGAAGACCTAACGGTTTTTCGGGTTAATTCGCCCTGTGATAAAAATATTCACCAATACATGGTGCCCCACCCTTTTTTTACTCGTCTTTGTCTATGTCAGTTGTCTGCAAGCCGCAGCGCACCTCATTTTAGGACGAAAAAATCTCCTAAAATGAGTACCCCCATACGTTTTTTCACACAACTTGACCGCCATTTTCCGGTCTATTGGATGAAGCACACGGTTCGAGGATTCACCGGGCTCCACCGTGCAGTAAACATAATAAACTCCACGAAAGGCAGTCTACCTAACCGATGGAAACATGAGATGGGTGACGATCATGAAGGTTGTTGTGCTCCACGGCAGCCCGAGAAGGGACGGGAACTCGGACACCCTAGCACTCCACTTCCTGAACGGGTTGAATGAGGGGGGAGAGAACAAGGTAAGGCATTTTTACCTGAACGACATGGACATCAGGCCATGCCAGGGATGCCTCTCGTGCGAGACGCCCCCTGAACACAGCTGCATCATCCAGGACGACATGCAGGATATCTACTCTGCCTACATCGACGCCGACCTGATCGTCTGGGCGACCCCGATGTACTGGGGCTACATGACAGCCCAGATGAAGGCGGCTCTGGACAGGATGGAGTCGCTCGCCTGGAGGGGCTTCGAGGGCAAGACTTTCGCCGTCTTCCTCACCTACCGCTTCCACGTGGAGTCGACGGTCGGCTTCTTCCAACGGATAGCCCCCCACTTCAAAATTAAGCTACACATTGTGACCTGCCGCACGATGGAGGGTGGAAGGGACATCCCGATATCAGGCTTCCCTGACAAGCTGAGGGAGGCCTACGATCTCGGGAAGAGCCTGAGCGCACCCTAGGGTGCCATAGGTTCAATTGAAAAAGATGGGTGCTCCTACTTCCTGTCCTTCACGACGATCGTCTGAGCTAGGAATGTGAAGAGCCTCTG
>CAZYUK010000150.1:0-4299 GCA_964650675.1 uncultured Candidatus Bathyarchaeia archaeon | reverse complement strand
GCGTGTAGAGGAACACCCTGTGCTCCCTCTTCGGTCCCTCCACCCTCGTCGTCGGCGTCTCGGGGGCCTCCTACGGCTGATCCTCTGTGATCGCCGTGTATAAAGTGTGGGTTGTGTCACTTCCTCAGCCTGTTTCTAGTCACCGAGGCGGCGACTATGAGCCAGTAGCCGTAGTTTGGCAGCGTCAGGGCGAGGCTGAGCCAGTACCCCTGTTGGGCGTAGTAGGCGAGGAAGAGGCTTATGGCGAGGACGATGACCAGAGTGCCTGAGAGGTTGTACCCCTTGAGGATATTCCTGTCCTTGTACGCGGTGTGGAGCATGAGGAATCCCGATACGAAGAGAAAGACATTTCCTGCGTCAAGAAGCATCGTGTCCATAGAGACAGGTTGCAGTTCTTCAGCTTTTAACCATTTAACCCATTAGAAGCACTGACACCGGAGGCTAGGTTATCGTCAGCGCCTCTATGTCCCGTGGGTAGTAGGTTATGAGCTCGTATCTGTCTCCTGTTATCAGTGCGGTGTCGCTATGGCGGAAGCCGGCGTACCCCAGCTCGTATATGCCCGGCTCGATGCTGACGACCATCCCAGGCTTGAGCTCCATCTGGTTCCCCTGGTCTAGCCACGGCGGCTCGTGCCCCTGTAGGCCGATGCCGTGGCCGGTGTGGTGGCGGACGAGTTCGCCGTATCCGGCGTCGTGGAGGACCCTGTTGGCTGCCTTGTCCACGTCGGCGCACCTCACGCCGGGCCCAAGGGTCTCGATGGCCGCCTCCTGGGCCTTGACCATGACGTTGAAGAGCCTCGTCTGCTTCGCGGTGGGGTATCCTACTATCATGGTCCGCTCAAGCTCTGAGTAGTAGCCGCCTATGTCCGCCCCGGCCCCGGTGACGAGGACATCCCCCTCCTCGATCATCTTCCCCACGCCTATGCTGTGGGGCATCGCTGACTTCCACCCCACCTGGCCTCGGAAGCCAGCGCTGCAGGGGTTCCCGCCCCTAATAGACTCGTAATCCGGGCCCAGGGTCTTCTTCATCACGCTCGTGGCCTCGAGCGTCGCCTGAAGCTGGACCTCGACGTCCCAGAGGCCGGGAGCAGTGTACTCCTGTAGCAATGTGTGGGCGAGGTTGCCCCACTTCGCCGATTCCCTGATGAGGCCGATCTCCTCCTCCGACTTGCATAGTCGCATCTCCCAGAGGATGTCGTCCGCCTTCACCAGCCTGGCGTCCGGCAGCCTCTCGTTGAGGGGCGGACCGGTGTAGCCCATGGTGCCCGCGGCGCCGGCGGGGTTGTCTGCGCCTATCGTGGATTTAGAGTAGCCGAGGTCTATGAGCCAGCCGGCGAAGAGGTCTATCGGGTGGGCCTCCCCGGGGTAGTCGAGATATGTGTAGGCTTCGCCGACGATCGGCGTCTGGTGGCGGAGGTGGTCCGCCTCGAGGAGGGGGCCCATGAAGACGGGCTTCCCGTCCGGGGGGACGAGGAGGGCGGCCGGGCGCTCGGTGACCATGTGGTAGAAGCCGCTCAGGTAGAAGATGCTGACCCCGTTCGTCACGAGCATAGCGTCGTACTTCCTCTCGGCCATGACCTCGCGGAGTGCCTGTAGGCGCCGTTCGTACTCGTCCCAACTGATCTCAAGCCTAACCAAGAAGGTTCACGGAGAGAATTATGGCTCAAAGATAATAAAGAATTATCTCAAATTTCTACGATTCAATATCCTCGGAACATCAAGTTACTCACCAGAAAACCCTTGACAAAGCCGGCTCCGTGAAAAAAAGGTGGGGGTATCGTCTGTTGGCGAAGAAATCAGTCATTAGACGGTCACTGCATGGAGGCGAGCCTCTCCTGCATCTCCGCGAGCGTCGCCCTCAGCCTCTCTATCTCCCTCCTGTTATCCACCACCGCCGTGAGGTTCAGCAGGTCGATCGGGTGATAGACCTCGTCCCCGGCCTGGTAGATCATCGCCGCCGCCTCGTTGTCCCAGGCCCTGAAGAGCTCCATGAAGGCGTTGAACCGGTCCGTGTCCTTAAGCGCCGCCCTGTACCTGTCCCTCAGCTTAACCATCAGCCTCTGAAGCATGACGCGCTGGCTGTCCCTGATGATCCTGCCCAGGCCACCCACCGGCGTGGAAGGCGGGCGAAGGCGCCTATAAACGAGACTCAGCCCGCGGTAGGAGGGGGATGGGAGAAACAGGCTGTCGCCAGCCGCCGAGGCCACGGCCCCCCTGCCCTCATTGCAGCAGGAAGGAGTTCCTCTCGGCCGCCTCGACGGCCAACTGCACCTGCCTCGGATCGAGGGCCCTCCCATTCAACATGGCCGCCAGGCCTCCTAGATCGGCGAGTTCACCTGAGCCCTCCTCGATGGCCCTTACGATCCTCCTGGCGTCATAGTACCCGATTGAGCTCCGCAGCTCCCTGTAGAGAGCCCTCTTAAACAGCAGCCCTATCCTCATCGATGCCCTCCTCACTGAACTCACTTCTCTTGATCTTCTGCTCGGTCTTGCCCAGAGCGAGCAGCAGTCCGTGTAGCAGCGCCTCCGGACGGGGCGGGCACCCCGGAATGTAGGCGTCGGGCTTCAGGACCGCGTCGACGCCGCCCATGACGGTGAAACTGTCGTGGCATATCCCCCCGCCGCAGGCGCAGTTGCCCACGGCGACGACGAGCTTAGGCTCGGGAGTCGCCTCGTATGCGTTCATCAGCGTCTTGAGCGACTGCCTCGTCACCGGACCGGTCACAAGTAGGATATCCGCGTGCTTCGCCGACGGCGCCACCCTCACGCCGAACCTCTCAGCGTCGAAGTATGGGGTGTATCATCCATTAGCGATGAAATCAGCCATTAGACGATCGCTGCATGGAGGCGAGACTCTCCTGAATCTCCGCGAGCGTCGCCCTCAGCCTCTCTATCTCCCTCCTGTTATCCACCACCGCCGTGAGGTTCAGCAGGTCGATCGGGTGATAGACCTCGTCCCCGGCCTGGTAGATCATCGCCGCCGCCTCGTTGTCCCAGGCCCTGAAGAGCTCCATGAAGGCGTTGAACCGGTCCGTGTCCTTAAGCGCCGCCCTGTACCTGTCCCTCAGCTTAACCATCAGCCTCTGAAGCATGACGCGCTGGCTGTCCCTGATGATCCTGCCCAGGCCACCCACCGGCGTGGAAGGCGGGCGAAGGCGCCTATAAACGAGACTCAGCCCGCGGTAGGAGGGGGATGGGAGAAAGAGGCTGCCCGCAAGCCGCCGGGGTCAAGGTCCCCCGGATCGTCGCTGAGCCAATTAATTCGAGCCTCGCCCTCATTGCAGCAGGAAGGAGTTCCTCTCAGCCGCCTCGACGGCCAGCTGCACCTGCCTCCTATCGAGGCCACGCCCATTCAGCATGGCCGCTAAGCCGCCTAGATCGGCGAGCTCCCCGGAGCCTTCCTCGATTGCCCTCACGATCCGCCTGGCGTCGTAGTACCCCACGGAGCTCCGCAGCTCCCTGTAGAGGGCCCTCTTAAACAGCAGCCCTATTCTCATCGATGCCCTCCTCCTTGAACTCACTCCTCCTGACCTTCTGCTCGGCCTTCCCCAGTGCCAGCAGCAGCCCGTACAGCAGGGCCTCGGGACGCGGCGGGCACCCCGGAACGTACGCGTCGGGCTTGATGACCGCGTCGACGCCGCCCATGACCGTGAAGCTGTCGTGGCATATGCCTCCGCCGCAGGCGCAGTTGCCCACCGCGACGACCAGCTTGGGCTCCGGCGTGGCCTCGTACGCGTTCATCAGCGCCTTGAGCGACTGCCTCGTCACCGGGCCCGTCACCAGCAGGATGTCAGCCTGCTTGGCCGACGGCGCCACCCTCACGCCGAACCTCTCCGCGTCGAAGTACGGTGTGATCGTGTCGACGATCTCTATGTCGCATCCGTTGCAGCCCCCGCTGTTCACGGGGAAAACCCAGGGGCTCCTCCCCAGCCTCCTGATCTTCTCCGCCTTCGCGGCCAGATCATCCTCAGGACTCATGTCGAGCCTCCCTGTACGCGTCCGCCAACGACTCGCTCCATTTCACCCGCCTGCAATCCGGGCACAGGTAGATCATGTCCTTGAACTCCCCGGCGTACCCGCCTGCCAGCTCGGAGTACTCGGCGGCGGCGTCTTCGAGGACCCTCTTGGTCGTGAAGTACCTACCGCAGCCCTTACACTGCACCCGCAGCAGCTTGAGCTCCACCTCGAGGTCGCTCCTGGTGGCCGAGGCGAGCTCGAACTCGTCGCTGAACCTGTAAGCGTCCACGGGGCAGACCTCCTCGCACAGCCCGCACATGATGCACCTCCCGTAGTAGAGCC
>CAZYUK010000149.1:0-4305 GCA_964650675.1 uncultured Candidatus Bathyarchaeia archaeon | reverse complement strand
GGTGGGTTGCCAGCTTCTGGCCTATGACGCCGATGCCGTATGATACGACCTTGACCTTCTCCATGACCGATCAGGGTGATAGAGTGCCGGGATCAGTTATAACCTTGCCTTCCACCGGGGGCTCCTCGGCCATCGGTACCCCCCTCAGCCACCTGTTTGCCGACCTGAAGGGCTCCCAGCCCCTCCTCTTCCCGTACAGGGTGAAGACCAGGATGATGCACCCCGGGAGGAGATACCTCAGGATGAGGGCGAAAGCATCGTCGAATAGGGGGGTCGTCCTCATGAGAAGCCAGTTCACTGGCATCGTGCTGCTGCTCGTCAGGTACCACCACTGGCTCGGCGTGATGCCGGCCGTCCACCATACGAGGTCGCATGATATAGGCACCATGACGAGGACTATGTAGTAGAGCCACAGCATCACGCTAATGTCGTCGTCCCAGAAGGCGAGAGGAATCAGGAAGCAGGCCACGTACCACGCCACCAGCGCCGCGGACTCGAGTAGGACGATGAAACCTTCGTCGGTCACGAACCAGAGCGAGGCTATGACGGCCGGAGCGACGAGGAGGGGGGCCAGTGTGAGGGGCCTGAACCTGCCCTGCCCGCCGGCGTTCCTCGGCGGCAGGACGTAGTCTATGAAGAAGGCGAGGCCCATGAAGGCCAGGACCAGGCCGAAGCCAAGCATCGTCTTGATGAAGAGGCTGAAGTATCCGAGGATGGGAGCCCTGGCGACGACCCTGCCCAGCACGTCCTCGGCCGGCACGGCTCCCCAGCCATCGTAGGGGTAATGGATAGTGTAGGTGTTGTTGTCGCCCCTCGTGTAGAAGGCGACCTCTTGGTTCAGCTCCACCATCTTGACGGCCCTGTGGACTATGTACTCGTTGGGGTTCTGGGGGTGCCTGAATACTATGATCTCGCCTTCCGGGTAGGGCGCTGCTACGACGGCGCTCATATTCGTGATCTCGCCAACGAAGATGAAGTTGCCGACCCCAAGTGTCGGCACCATGCTCTGGCTGACGACCACCATCATGGGGTACTCTGTGCCCAGGACACCCTGAAGCACGTAGTTGCCGCCGACGAAGACCCCTATCAGTATGATGAATGTTAAACCGTACTTTAGGAGCTCCTTTATCCTCTCGTCCAAGGCAGGGTCCCTTTTTCCGCCGTGACTATTCAGTCTTTCGGGGGTCGATCCAGGCTGTGAGGTCGAGGCAGCTGATCGGGTCGCGGACGCCTCCCTCGAAGCACTTGTCTATGTCCTCGCAGACTAGGCAGGGGCAGCTCGTTATCGAGTCCATGGTCACCAGCTCCCTCTTAGTGTATATCCTGTAGCTCCACCTCCCGCCGTGGAGGACCTTCCTCCGCTCTATGATCCCCTTCTCCTCGAACTTGAGGCAAAGCCTCGACCCCTCGCGGCTGCTAACGCCGAGCTTCTTCCAGAGGTCGCTCTGCATTATCCCCCTGTCCCCGGCGTCGAATATGAGCTTCTGTGCCCTCTGCTCAAGGCTGTTCTTGGGCGCCACCTGGCTCACCCGCCGGCTACTCTTCATAGTATATGAGGTCGTAGTCCTCGAGGATGCCGTGGAGCTTCTCGACCGCCTCCCTGACCATGTCCTCGTGCTTTGCCCCGGTGCAGACGAGCTTGCCGCTCGCGAAGAGGAGCATCACAACCTTAGGGTCCCCCATCCTGAAGATCAGGCCGGGGAACTGCTCAGGCTCGTACATGACGTTGTCCATGATGTCGGCGGCTGTCTCAAGGTCTATCTTGCCGTGGAGGTTCGCTGAGGCGACGATGTTCTGGATCACTATCCTCGGCTTGCCGAGGATTATGATCCCGTTCGTCTTCAGCTCCCTGACGACCTTCTTAACGGCGCTCCTCGCCTGCTTCTCAGACTTCGCCCCCGTGCACACCATCTTCCCGGAGCCGAAGATCAGCGTCGCCGTCTTCGGCCTCTTCAGCCTGAACACGAGGCCGGGGAACTGCTTCGGCCGGTACTCCACGTTCCTGAAGACCTTCATGATCGCCAGGAGGTCTATCTTCTGGTCGAGTGTCGCCGAGGCGACCACGTTCTCGATGCTTATATGTAGATCCTTCTTAGAGTCACTCATCAACAATTCACCTTAATCAGCCATGTCTCACCTACAGGCTACCCACGCGGTGCAGGAGCTCCTGGGGCAGCAGGTCCTGGTTCACGATCTCCACGACCGGTACACTGCTCACGTTGGGCTCGTGCTGCACCTTGTCGCTCGTCCCTATCGCGCCGGTGTAGCTGTTGTAGGTGATGAAGTTGCCGCCTATCGCCGCCTTCTCCTTGACGAAGTACAGGAAGACCTCGTGCAATGTTCCGCCGACGATGAAGTACAGGTGGGATCCGTCGTGTTCGAGGTGCTGGATGACGTTAGTGGTCGAGGAGGAGGCGACGAGCATTATAAGGTCCTTTATGGATTTTAGCTGCACGAACTTCAATGGCTTTCCTTTATAAATAGAGGATAACCAGTATATAAGCAGTTTAAATAGTCGACCTTCTTGATGCCTAAGTTATAATTATCGGATGAGAATAACCATCTGCTCATAAAGCGTTTACTTATTCGCGTCAACGACAGCAGGAGATCCAAACAGATCGTGGGCGAGTCGGAGGAATTTGTTGCCTACCTTTTATCCCGTGGCCGTCACCTATTAGTGGGCTGAAGCTTGGACGCCAGACTCCGCAGGCTCGCGGTTGGGCTCGCGATTGAGAGCGCGCTTGAGCAGGGACTCGACATCGTGGACCTTGAGGGGCTATACTCCGATCCGGATGAGGGCGGGATAAGGGAGCTGCATAGCCGCCTCATCTCCTCCACGAACCACCGCCACAGGGAGGTGGCGATCTGGCTGGAGGCCGCACTCGAGTTGGAGCCTCCGAGATCCGATCCGGCGGGGCTGGCGGGGGAGATGAGGGAGATGGAGTTCATCCTCCTCACGCTGACGAGGAGGGCAGGCGCCGCCCAGCGGGAGGTCAACGACTGGATGAACTACGTGGCCAATGCCGCCCAGTTCATCGTCGACGGCTTCTGGATGGACGCGAAGATCCTGCTCAGCAGGGCCTTGATGAGCTCCGGGACGCCGGCTGTCGAGGCGCTCAAGGCCGACCCCGACCTCCTCTACGAGGTCGAGGTGCTTCAGAGGGCGATGTCGGCCTACTTCGACGAGTTGATAGGCTACCCTGTATCGATCATCATCCCTGATGGGAAATTAGACGCCGCGCTTGAGCTGCAGGGGATCATGCTCGATCTTATGAGGGGAGTCACGGGCGGGGAGGAGGGGAGGAATGTCGTCGAGACGATACACGGCCTCAGTTCGGTCCTCCGCCACTTGATGGAGAGCCGGGGGACGCCCGAGGAGATCAGGGGGGAGCTCGGCGTCGTGGCCAGCCGGGTCGACTGGTTCCTACCGAGCATAGCAGACGAGAGCAGACGCGCACAGCTGAAGGACCATCTACGGACGATCGAGGCGCTGGCAAGCAAACTATGAGTCTGAGAGCCACGCGTCTGTGGAATGCGTCAGCATCTAGCAGGCAGATGCACGCCGGCTCACGTCGCCCTATGCTCGATGGGGAGGCTGAGCTCTGAGAAGAACTCCCTCCTGGCGCGGCAGATGGGGCAGACGTATGGCGGCTCCTCCCTGAAGACGACGTAGCCGCATTGCCTGCAGTACCAGAGCCTGCGGGCGATGGGCTTCGGGGCCTTCGCCTCCTCGGGGAACATCTTCTCCGGGGGCCTCCTCTCAGGTATCGACTTGTTCTCGCCCGAGTCGTGGGTCTTCTTGTCGACGTAGAGGCTGCAGTAGCATTGGCCGTACTCGGCTACGTCCGGGTCGCGGTAGTCGCATGGGCAGATTATGTCGCGGTCCTTGTCGAAGAAGCCCGTCGCCGGCCTGCATGGGCAGCTCGGGTAGCCGTAGCGTTCCTCGTTCTTCCTGAGGCCCTCTATGAGGTCGCCTAGGAACCCCTGATCCGGGTTCAGGTAGATGCCGTGGGCGCGGGCGTCAGCCTCCGCGCGCTGCCTCACCCTCTCGACTGTGACGCTCAAAGCCCAAGAGCCTCCATAATCTCCCCCGGCTTGTAGCCGGTTATCAACGTCCTGTCATCGACGATTATGACAGGAAAGCCGATCTGGACATTCCTGCTCTTCAGCGAATCCAGCGCTTTGCGCCTCTCCTCGCTGCTGCAGGTGTCGACGTCCAGGTACTCGTACGCGACGCCCCTCTCCCTGAGGAGCTCCTTGGTCTTCTTGCACCAGACGCAGGTGCTCAGCGTGTAGAGGAACCTG
>CAZYUK010000148.1:0-4330 GCA_964650675.1 uncultured Candidatus Bathyarchaeia archaeon | reverse complement strand
GGGAGGGTCAAGGCGGTGATGGGCTCCCTCGAGGCGGGGATAGCCGCCGCAATTGTCGCCAGGATTAAAGGCAGGGCTGTCACGGTGAGCTCCGAGGAGGACTCGCCAAACGGGAGGAAGAGGAAGGTCGCGCTGACCCTCCATTGACCTGACCATGGAAAAGAGCTCCCTCTCCAACCTGACCCTCGCCTCCTTCGTCGCCACTACAGTGTGGGCGCTGGCGGCGCTCGGCGAGTCCCGGATTGACGTCTACGTCAGCATGTTCACGCTGGAGTACTTCGTCT
This sequence comes from uncultured Candidatus Bathyarchaeia archaeon, assembly GCA_964650675.1. GTDB lineage: Archaea > Thermoproteota > Bathyarchaeia > TCS64 > TCS64 > UBA8941. Next base: position 4,046 of record CAZYUK010000148.1, on the reverse strand, counting down.
GCCTCGCGGTCTTCCGGCCCCGGAGGCGCTTCTTCGACCTGCCGGCAGCCGCCCTCTTCGGCGCATTCGTCGTCATCGTCTCGCTGAGGGTGATAGAGGTGCTCTACGGCTGAGATGAGCATGACCTACCGCCCCAAAAGGCAGGGCGCCGCCAGGAGGTACGCCCCCCTCATCGCCGTCGGCGGGCTCATCCTTGTTATAATCGCCGGGGCACTGGTGGCCCAGCCCGGGATGGGGCTCTTCAGGCACTCGGACCCTTCGCAGGCCAGGGACAGCCTCCCGTCGCCGATCGACATGGCGCTGATGTACGCCTCCATAGCCGGCTCGATCTCGGGCGAGGACTTCTCGAACGCCTCTGCCCTCCTCGGGAAGCTGGACGGCGCCTACATCCCGGACAGCGTCCGCTACACCTTCGCGAGGTTCAACACGCTCCTCTCGTCGCAGATCTCCGAACTCAACATCACGGACACTCAGATCGCGGAGGCGCTCGGCTACGCCAGGGTGGGGATGACAGCGGAGGCCCTTTCGGGCGTCACCAACGCCACCTGGACGATCGCCAGGGCGAACCTCACCTGGTCCGACCTCTCCGGCGCGGCTGGCGAGCTCTCGTCGCAGTTCAAGATGAGGCAGCTGACGCCGGAGTTGGACCTGATAATGGGGGTGATCGAGCGCTATTTCACCGAGGCTGACGAGGTGATAGACACGATCGGTGAGATAGACACAGGGAACCTGACCAGGACAAAGATAACGCTTAACGTGGGAACGGGCGAGCTCATAGTCGGGGAGAAGACTTGGGCAGCCGGAGAGCTCACCATGGTGAACGGGACAACTATAGCTGGCATGCCAGTTTCGGTCAACTTTGGAGGGCGCACCATAGGCACGACCACCGGCCCTGACGGATCGTATAACGTAACCCTGACCGCAGCCGGCTATGAGGAGAACGCCGCCGTCTCGGCCGCCTTCCTCTCCCGGGGGGGCTACGCAGGCTGCACTTCAGTGGAGGAGACAATTCTCGTTAACTTTATCATGCCAACGCTCACCGTCAATCTTGACAGGGGGCTCGCCCTGCCCGGGCAGGCCTTCACCACAACTATTCACATGGAGCTCTCGGAGTGGGCACACGCCAATTTCTCGGCCTCGCTGCCGGAGGCTGAAGGCGCCCAGATAAGGGTTACAGCCTTTGGGCAGACCAGCACAGCCTATGTCCAGGACGGCTCCAACGCTGACTTGCAGTTCACAGTCCCGCTGGGGACCGCCTCAGGCTCATCCCCGATAGCCGCGTCGGTGATCCCTGAGGGGTTTGTAGGGCCCGCCTCCGGCGCCGACCATATTACTGTCTACAGGCTCACCCCGACGGTCTCCATCGAGGCGCCCCAGTACGCCATCGGCGGAATGCCCTTCCAGGTCAGCGGCGCCATCTGGGCCAACGGCACCTGGCTCGCCAACGCCACGGTCGACATGAGGGTGAGGTTTGCAGGGGGCACTACCGTATACTGCGAGGGGACGACCGACGGCTCCGGCAGGTTCTCCGTCCCCGTCCCCACCGGTGCCCTGACGCAGACCGGGACAGCCATGGTAGAGGCGGACATCTACCCCGCGGAAGACATTTATTCAGACGGCCACGGCGGGGCAAACTGCTACGTCATAAGCCCCCTCGCCATCGCGATACCCTTCGCCGCGCTGGGCGCCCTGGCAGGGGGGATCGCGCTCACGAGGTCCCGCAGGGTGAAGGGGCAATACTCTGAAGCGGGCGGAACCGTTGCCGTGGCAATGTTGCCAAGGCAGATCCCCCTGGAGGGAACCATAGCAGGCGCATACGCCAGGGCAGCGTCATGGGTCGGCTCAGCCCTGAAGAGGAGGATCAAGCCCAGCGACACCGCCCGGGAGTACTACGCGAAGGTGTCCCCAAGCCTCGGCGAGGCTAGGGAGCCCTTCCGGGACCTTACGCTGATGCTGGAGGAATCCCTCTACGGGCTGAAGGAGGCGAGCATACCCGCTTCGAGGGGACTCCTCGGCAGGATAAGGGAGCTGCTCGGCATGGGTTCGCAGGAATTGAAGCGATGAGGCTGAGGAACGCCATCATCTGGGGCCTGATCATGTCAGCCATCGCCTGCGTCGCCTTCCTCGCCCTGACCCCGCCATCGGACGACTTCAACATTGCCAACCCCTACTGGAACGGGCTCTCATCCATGGCAGCCGACCTTGACCTCCGGGCGATGCCCTCAGCAGGCTTCGAAGGGATGGCGCCCGGGGACTCTGTGGTGCTCATAATCGGTCCGGACAGGTGGACGAGCGATGAGTTCGTCCCGGCGGTCCGGTCGTTCGTCCAGGAAGGGGGCGTCCTCGTCATTATGGACGACTTCGGCTGGGGGGACTCGATCATCAAGGCGCTCCTCCAAGAAACCGGGCTCACCGCTTCGTTCACTCAGGAGTGGCTCGCCGACCCCCTCTATATGCACATGTCGCAGTACTACCCCAAAGTGGAGACCGCCGCTGGCGAGGTCGTGATGGACTATGGCACCGCGCTGACAGGCCTCTCGGGGGACTATGTGGTCCTAGCCAACTCATCAGCCTTCTCCTACATGGACATGGACAAGAACGGGAGGTATGACAACCTGGAGCCCGTTGGGCCGTTCCCAGTCGCAGCCTCCTTCAGCTACGGCGATGGGAAGATCGTCGCTGTCGCCGACCCAAGCATAGCGATAAACTCCCTCTACGGCCTCGAGGGGAACGCCGCCTTCATCGCGTCGCTCGTGGAGAACAGGACTGCGTACTTGGACGCTGGGCACAGGTCCCCGACGGTCCTCACGGAGGCAAGATCGGCGGTGACCGGGGCGCTCTCCTCGTTCTACATCCCCGAAGTCAGATACCTGACCGCACTCGCGGGCATCCTCGCCGTCTTCGCCGTGGACTGGGACCGGAAGGCATTCAGGTGGAGCAGGGGTAATAGGGTAGGCATGGACGCCGCCGGGGAGGAGCTGGAGCGCGCCGCGGAGGAGCACCCGGACTGGGACAGGGCAACCCTCGCGAGGATCGCGGAGGATAGGCGGAGGAACGCAGGGGAAGGAGCCCTATGATGGCTTTCACGATGTTCATTGAGCATGGAGAGATGGAAAGATGAGCGGCATCGCAAAGGACCCGCAGAGGTTCAAGGTGAAGATGGCGGCAGAGATAGTCGCCGAGGTGAAGAAGTACGTCGTGGGGATGGACGAGGGGCTCTGGCTGGGCTGCCTCTCCCTCCTCTCCGGCGGGCACGTCCTCCTGGAGGGCGCGCCCGGGACCGGGAAGACCCTGCTGGCGAAGAACTTCACGTCCGCCCTGGGCGGCGAGTTCCGGAGGCTCCAGATGACGCCGGACCTCCTACCGTCGGACATCACAGGCATGAACGTCTACAACATCGGGACCGGGGAGTGGCGCGTCCGGAAGGGGCCCATCTTCGGCAACGTCATACTCATCGACGAGCTCAACCGGGCCACCCCGAGGACCCAGGCAGCCCTCCTGGAGGCGATGCAGGAGGGGCAGGTCACCATCGAGGGCACGACGTACCCCATGCCCAAGCCCTCCTTCTTCATGGCTACCCAGGTCCCCGCCGGGGGCGAGGGGACCTTCCCGCTGACCGAGGTGCAGGTGGACCGCTTCGCCTACAGCGCCAGGACCGGGATGCCGGCGATGGAGGACGAGATGGAGATCATGGCGCGCGCCGACCTCAACGACTCGCAGCAGGCGAAGAGGGTCACCGACCCGGCTGCCGCCCTGAGGGCCATGGAGGCTGTGAAGGAGGTGAAGGTCTCGCCCCGGGTGAGGGAGTACATCATGACCCTCGTCATCAGGATGAGGTCGATGCCGGAGCTGAGGGCGCCACCCGGACCCAGGGCTTCGGTATGGCTCCTGAAGGGGGCAAGGGCGCTCGCCTACCTGGAGGGGAGGGACTATGCGCTGCCGGACGACGTGAAGGCTGTCGCCGCCAACGTCCTCACCCACAGGCTGAGGGTCAAGCCGGAGTACTACGGGGAGGAAGGGGTAAGGCCCACGGCGCTGGTCGAGAG
>CAZYUK010000147.1:0-4337 GCA_964650675.1 uncultured Candidatus Bathyarchaeia archaeon | reverse complement strand
CGGCGCCTGGCCGGGTAAGCTCGGCGTCCCTATCCTGGACCTTTACCGCGTCGTCCCAAACCTTCAGCAGCCTCCCAGGCGCCTCGCCTATGCATGCGGTTCTGGCGATCTCGCCGTAGAAGCCCCCTGGCCCGTTGACCTCTATCATGACGCAGACCTGGTCGCCGCGCTGGAGCAGACGGTTCTGGAAGAAGGCTCGCACCTGCCCCGCCGGCTTCCCCGCGGGCGCCGATCCTATGCTGATGAGGTGCTCCTCGCTTCCGAGGTTGGTCGAGACCCACTGAATGAACGACCTGAGCTCATATTCCCTGACGCCTGGGCGGATGTAGGCGAGTGCCGCAGCCCATGTCTTGTCCTGGAGCTCTATCGTCTTCCTAATCAGCCCTATCTCCTCCTCGCTCTTCACCGCCTTGACCTCGTCGACCATGTCAGTGGCGTCGCGGATCTCTATGCCGGACAGCCTCTCCCTGATCCCCTCGTGGAGGGCCGCCGACATCGACGCCTTGCTGAGGAGGCCGACCCTCCTCGCCTTATACCCTTTCAGTGCCACGGCGACGGCCTCTGCCTCCATGTGATCTGTGAAGTTGAGTGTCGGCAGGTAGGGGAGCGCTACCCGTTCCTTTACGCCGTAGAGCGCCCACTCAGGTGGCGTCGTCGGCAGGGGCTTCCCGCCGTGGGAGATCACGGTGATCTCGTCGTCGATGGGGAATACGACGGACATGGGATAGCCGTTCTCGGCGGGGATGTCGGTGAAGTAGCGAACGTACCCGCCAAGGTAGAGGTTGCTATTCTGCATCACGAGGCAGTCGAGGCCCTCCCTCTCCATCGCGGCCCTGACCGCCCTCCAGCGCCTCTCAAGCTCGCTCCTAGAAACGGGCTCCCTGAGCCTCTCCCTCCTCAGATCCTCGACCATATGCTCTCAGAATACAATCTGCCCCTCCTGCAAGTATTAGATTTGCGAGTGCTAGGTCAGCCACTCAGGACGACTACGTAGCGTCAAAAAAGCGGGGTTCTATCAGAAAGGATTTGAAAAATGAGGGGTTGCTTCTACCTTTTCCTCAGCACCCTGCCGGGGGTTGCGCCGGTGTGCTTGCCCTTCTCGACCACGACGGCCCCGTTGACGAGGACGTACTCTATCCCCTTCGGGTGCCTCCGCGGCTCGAGGGCGTTCGCCACGATCTTTAGACGTGGTAGGTTGATGAGGACTATGTCGGCGTGGCCGCCCTTCCTTATGACGCCACGGCCCTCCAGGCCGTGGACCTTAGCCGACATCGTCGACGTCTTCTGCACGAACTCCTCTATGGTCAGCTGCCTGTCCCGCTCGACCATCTGCTTGTAGAGCAATGGGTAGGCGTTGAAGGTGTTGACGCCGGGTATGCCGTACGGGGGCTGCTTACCCTCCCACTTGGTGTCCCGGGCCGAGGTGTCCAGGCCGACCATGCCGGCGGGGTGCAGGTAGAAGAGTTTGCTGCTCTGGCTCGGCACACGTGGGCCTGTGACAGCCCGGGCGTCTGGGTCCTCGGAGATGAGGTCTAGGTAGACTTCGAACGGATCCCTCCTCCTCTCCTCCGCGATCTTGGCGAGGGTCTTCCCGTCGCATCCCTCGCTCCTGTGCCTGAGGACGGTGATGTTCTCCGCCCAGCGGGGGTTGAGGTTCGGGTTCCAGCCCTCCCTCATGTACCACCTCCCCCTCCGGATCGCGTCCTTCACCTCCTCCCTGAAGTCAGGCACCCTCAGCCACCTGCCCAGGGCCTCACGTGAGCCCAGCTCCCTGAGCCAGGGCGTCAGCAGGGAGCAGAGGAACCTGAGGTTCTCGAAGTCGCCCTGCTCAAGCTGTGGGATGGCGTCGTAGGTCACGTCTAGCCCCTCCTCGCGTGCCCTGTCGACGACCTGAATGGTCGCCTTGACGTTCGCCTCCTCTATCAGCTCGGGCGCGCCCGTCGGCTCGATGTACCAGCCGGTGGAGATGTGGGCGAAGTGCAGTGGCACCCCCGTCACGCGACAGGTCTCTATGATCTCGAGCAGCCCGTCGATCTTGCTCGGCTTCACCGAGCCGGCGCCCAGGTCTCTCCTCCTCCCCGTCCTCCTCCAGTGAGGGCAGTAGACGCCTCCGAACTCCCTCAGGATGGCGACGTGCCTGTTCATCTCCTCGCGGCTCGCGAAGACGTCCGGGTCGTAGTCCAGCCCGGCGCTCATCCCTATGCAGCCGTCCCGCATCGCCTGCCTCACCTGCTCGTCCATCTCCGCGAGCTCCGCCTCCGTGGAGAGCCTCTTGTAGTCCTCACCCATCACGAAGCGTCTCACCATCCCGTGGCCGACGAGGGGCGCGAAGTTCATCGAGATGCCACGTTTCTCGACGACCCCGAAGAACTCGCCCATGGTGCGCCAGTCGATTGTCCAGCCGAACTTCTCCCTCATCAGCCCGTTCACCTGCTCTATGGGGAACATCGTCTTCTCGGGGTAGTACTTGTGTGGGGCCAGCTCCTGCACGTACTCGTTGAGCCTCCCCAGCACGGGAACCTTGTCGCCGATGGGAGCCATGGTGCTGCCGCACTGGCCGCCGACGAAGGTGGTCACCCCCTGCATGACGTAGCTCTCGCACATCGGGTACCAGAGGAGGAGCCCATCGTGGTGGGAGTGGGCGTCTATGAAGCCCGGCAGGGCTGTGAGCCCCTTAGCCTCTATGACCCTCACCGCGTCGCCCGTCACCTTCCCCACGGCTGCGACCTTCCCGCCCACGACCCCTATCGAGCCGACGAACGCCTTCCTCCCTGAGCCGTCCACGATGGACGCGTCCCTCGCGATGACATCGAACTCCTCAACCAAATCAGGAACACCTGACCATATAGCAGCCAGCAAATCATAAAAGAATTGGCAGCCCGAGACCCGCCGGAACGGGCCCACGACACGCCCTGAGCCTCCTAGCGAGAAAAAAAAGGTAGGAGGTGTCGACCTGTTCCCTCGGGAAAAGACTTCTCCCAATTTAATGAAACCGGGAATAGCGCCGTTCCGACTCCGATCCTCACAAAAACGAATCAATTCCCTGAAAAAACGAGCACACCCGAGACATCGAGTGTGAGCCTTGCGCACCCTTTAATAGCCGCGACCCAAGTGATATGGTGTAGGATTTTTGTCAAATCGCGCGCGTGCGAGGTTGGCTAAGTCCCGCACGCAGGGTGAAAAACGAATCATGTCAAACGATATCCTGGAGCGACAGAGGCGTCGACCGACGATCCTTAATGGAGTCAGCCAAGGCTTCAAAAACTCGGAGATCGCCACGCAGCTCGGAGTCGAACGGTGGATCATCACGAAGGACCTGAAAATGATGCGCCGCAACGGCGACCCGGAGCTCAAGGAGGCGCAGAAGACACAGGAGCAGTTCCTTGCGGAGAAGCTGCTGGCCCGCGCGAACGTGAGCAACGACAGGTTCACGCTCATGACCGGGATGACGTTCCAGGAGAAGACGTTCAACAACATGGTCATCTTCTATAAACCCGAGCTGACGAGGATACTCAGATCCGGAGATCAGTACGCAGCGATAATGAAGCTCCCCAAGAGCGTCAGGAGGACCCTGCTACACAACGGGATCATCACCAACAGAAGGTTAAAGGGCGAAATCGCCTCACTTGCCAGAGCCTGTCTACCATAACTCGGCGACAAGGCAATAGTTTTGTGAATTAACTCTTCGAGTATCAGGTCACTCGACTCTGTGGAAACAACTGTCTCTGCAGTTCCACCCTCTCCTTCTTCAGCAGGTCGAGCCGCGACGTGTAACCTTCCAGCTTCTCCTTGTACGTGGCGATGGTTTCGCCGATCTCGACGCTGTTCCTCCTCAGTTCGATGATGCGCCCCATGTCCTCGGGGGAGCCCACACTTATCTCACGGCCCCTCCTGCTGGCCGTCTCAAGGCTTTGCAGGTTATTCTTCATTTTCCTGAAATTCGGGTCGAATTCGATGTCCTTGATGGCCTCTTCGATCTTCAATATTCTTATCAGGGGCGTGTTACGCTGGGAGAACATGTATAATAATACGCTGTCGTCGCTTATATATCCCTTCGAGGAAACCGCCGGGGGAAGGCACCCCGCGCATCGTCTAAACGATACTGCACGGCGCGCAGGCATCGGGTCTAATCTATCCTCAGTATGCCCTTCTGCTTGAGCTTCTCGACCCAGTTAATCTGTGTAGTCACTAAAGGCAGTAGACCAGAACCTTTTATCGTGGATCCCCTTGAGATGGTTAAAATCAAATAGCATCGATGTCTCTTTTAATTTTCCTCTCTTCATTCATGAAGAGTTAATAACATTACTTTTTATAATATTTTATATAAATTATTATAA
>CAZYUK010000146.1:0-4338 GCA_964650675.1 uncultured Candidatus Bathyarchaeia archaeon | reverse complement strand
GTATTACGCCGATGGTTACCTGAGGCCTTCGAGAATCCTTCAAGAGGAATCCTGTAGAGATCGACATCGCGCAGAGGAAGGCTATGAGGAAATAGACCGATGTTGAGGCGTCGTTATAGAGCCCATCTAGCTCACGGCTCGTGCTCGTGAGGTCGATGTAAGTCCGCTTGGCTGCATCGAAGCAACCCCTGTAATCGCCGGCCTCGAATAGCCTCTTAGCCTCGATCAGCCTCCTCTCAGCGGTCGATGTTTCGGTCATCTGTTTTGAGAGGTAGAATCCAAGTGAACCCATCTCATTCAGCTGGAGCCTGACCTCATCTAGCTGATCATTTATATAATCGAGGTTGCCCGGGAGGGAGAACCGCCTGATGTCTATCTGTAACAACTCACCGGCCTCCAGGCTCGGAACAGGCTTTATGTCGAATACTCTCGTCACAAGCCTCTTCTCGGAGATTATTGAGCAGTTCACCCGTATCCCCGTGGATACGCCGGCTGGGACCACGACAGTCGACGTGCTCAGCCCGGGGATATCGAGCAGGCGAAGCACTTTCCAGCCGAACACGAGCGGGAAGCCTGAGGGTGCGAGTATCTCCCCCTCTTGATCCTGGGCCTCGTACCTGACCGATAAGGGTAGATCATCTGTGTAGACGAACTGCAGGTCCTCGACGAGGGACACGGAGGCCGATGGAATCAGCCGGACCTCCAATTCGCCTAAATCCCCACCGGCGTCGACGAGCGCCGGAAGATAGTCCCAGCCTGGTGTCGACACGTCGTCGTAATAGATGAGAAGCTTGTCGGCTTCACCAACGAGCCTTACCTCAAACCAGCCATCAGCCGCCGTCCTCACTCTCTCGTTCACTAGATTGTCCTTAACGGCGGCGACGTACACACCTTCGAGGGGGGTGCCAAAATCGCTTAGAACCCTCCCCTTTACGCTTCTCTGGGCTGAGACCTCTCCTGACAGATTGAATAGCAAAACGAGAATGAAGACTAATAGAAAAGCCCCCGCCGCTATCTTCCTCATTCATCTTCATCTCTAACTAATGCAGTTAAAAACCTAGTACCGTCTCTTTACTCCCCGTGATGATGCGTGGGCGCCCTTCTCTCGATACTCTCAGATGGAGCTTTAAAGTAGAAGATCCTGGCGGAGGTCTCTACTTATTCACTGTACACTGATGCTCTGAAATTGATCGATGACCATAAAATGGTTGATAAGCTAATTATTTTGAGGGTTAAGCTGAAGAGATTATCTCTGCTTTGTCCCTGTGCTCCACTCCATCGTCAGCATCCTGAGCATGCTGCCGGAGGCATGGGTCATCTCCATGTCGCCGGCTGACTCCAACTCCACGATGTAATTGCCATCTGGCCCAGGCTTTATAGTCAACACATTCTTGGTGTAGAAGCTCCCGGAGATGGTCTGCGTCGACTTGTGGACGAAGCTTATCCTGACACCCATATCGTTCTTCTCCAACTTGAGCAGCGAGACCATCCTGACGGGGTCGTTCTTGAGCTTCCCGAGGGCATTCATTATGAATTCTGCGAAGTCGTCCACCTGCTCGCTCATCAGCTTCACGGGGATGATCGTCGACCACATCTGGTTGACCTTCGCCTCCTTTTCCTCGAGGCGCCATCTCCTCGTGAGGGAGGGTGTTATCGCAACGGAGCTTCTGAGGGCTAAAACGGCCCCGACCAGGACCGCGGAGATGGCTATCCCTATCGAGGCGAGGCTCCAGAACGCCGAGACCTTCTGATGAACCTCAAGGGATAGGCCCGCGATGCCCATCAGCCTGTACATCCCTAAACCTAGAAGATAGCCGAGGCCACCGGCTACGAATCCCATCAGGCTCGCCTCCGCAACGAAGATGGCGGATATCTGGGCGGGGTTGGCTCCGACCGACGAAAGGATGGCGATCTCCCTCCTCCTCTCGAAGAGCGAGTTCAGCATCGTCACGACGACGCTCAGAACCACTATAGCCCATGGCACGGCTAATGGCAGCCCCTTCCCCTCGAGGTAGCTGCTGAGCGCGACATATTCCACGCCCCTCTGCGAAGAGGACCAAACTTGATACCCCCTCTCCAGGGCTAACCTCTCCGCGAAGGCGAATGGGTCAAAGCCATCCCTAACTTCGACGTCGATCCTTGAGATGCCCACCGCTTGTGCCCTCATCGCCGCAGAGATATACGCAAGGACGACCTCGTCCGGCCCGCAGGGCTGCAACTCATACTGGGCAGGCTCCCCCTCAGGGGCGACGTTGACGAGCTTGCCTGGCATGTAGGCGCTACCATCGATGTCCCTCAGTCTTGATAGGAACGAATCGTCCATGACCCCTTGAAGGACGAGGTATCCGCCCCCGAACCTCAGAGTATCCCCCACATCGACGCCCAGCCTCTGCCGGAGGACGACACTTATCGCGACACCGCCTGGTCCTGGAAGCGAGCCCTCGACCAAACCTTCATCAAGGTTTAAAATCTCCGCCTCGAAGGCTGGGTCGAAGCCGATCACGCCCCTGAGTGGCACCCCTTCAAGGGAGACGACGGGGCGTATCAGTGGAATGCTCTCTGCCTTCAGGGAGATCAGCTGCGTCTCAGGCTGCCTCAGAAGCCAGGCAGTGTCCAGTTCCCCCCCGATCAGGGATGAAGGCTCATCCTCGCTCCAGGAGGAGGACCTGATCAAGACACCATTAACTGAAGAAAACCGGTTTGACTCTCTCCTCGAGAGTAGGCCGTAGCCCTCCGAGAATGAGGTCAGGGTGACGAAGCTCATCACGAGCAACGTGAGTGAGAGCAGCGTCAGGATGAACCTGAACCTGCGCCTCATCAGGCCCCTCTTCGCTATACTGAATATCGGCGTCAGGATGCTCAGGGCACCGATCCGCCCTTCCTTAGAAGCGGCGCCTATGAAGCGTGGGGAGAAGAAGGCAAACGCCAAGATGCCTGAAAACGAGATTGTGGCCGAGGCGACGAAGCTCTCCACCGGGATGATGCTGCTGCCAGGATAGGCGAGATAGAGGATCAGCAGGGATAGTATATAGGTGAATAAGCCAGAGAGCGTCTGCCTAATTGAAGCGTCGGAGAGGAGGAAGCCTATTGCCACCGATGTCATCGCCAGAAATACTACCAGGATATGGACGGAGAGGGACGCGTCTTGGTAAAGTCCATCGAGGGAGTCCAGCGTATGCCTGAGGGCGATGTAGCTCACCTTAGAGGCATCGAAGCACCTGGTGTAGTCGCCCGAGTCATATAGCACCCTAGCATCGAAAAGTTCCGCAGCCGCGTTCGACGTCTCAGCTACCTGTTTTGACAGATAGAACCCCAGTCTCTCCATCTCCACGAGCCTGGACTCGACCGAGTCCAGCAAGCCTTCAACGATGTCAAGGTTCGATTGTAGGGAGTATCTCCTGACATCGATTTCAAGAGACTCGCCTGCCTCTAGCCTCTCAACCGGCTTGATCTCGAAGAAACTGGTCACCACCCTGGAGCCTACTACCGTCGAGCAGTTGACTTTAATCTGTGTCTGAGTACCCGCCGGCACTATCACGGTCGATGGATCGAGTCCGGGTATACTCAGAAGGGCCTGCTCATCGTAACCGAACTCCAGCGGAAACCCTGCTGGTGCAAGGAGGTTCCCGTCTTCGTCACAGACATTGTATGTAGTCTTCAGTGGCAGGTTCTCAGAGTAGACGAATTGGACATCTCTGCTCAGTTCAACCGACGCCGAGGGCGACAGGGATAACCTCAACTCGCCTCCGGTCTCATTCAGATCGACCAAGTACGGCAGATAGTCCCATCCAGGGGTGGACTCATTGTCATAATACACAAGGATCTTGGTGACGCCGGGGTCTAAACGGATCTCGAAGCCCCCATCGTCAGCTGTTCTAACGGACGCGATAATGTTGTATTCCCTGACTGTGGCCACGGAAGCCCCTCGGAGTGGCCTCCCTAAGTTATCTGATACTATGCCCGTTATGGTGTCGGTCGCGTTCACTGATTCAGCCGAGAGGAGGAGGATCATGAGGCCAATTATCTTGACGTAAGTTCCTGCGTTCCTCCCCAAGTTCAGCGTCGGACCTCTCCCCATGCGGGGCTCAGTGGCATCCTCTTAAGCCCTGACGATTAGGAAAACTCGAAGGGTAAAAAGATTAAGTTGTTCTGCCTTATTTTAAAATAAAAGGGGGCGGACGGGGGGTTAAACAGATTTGAGGCTCAAGATAATCTCGAAGGCTGTCGGCGAGGTGTTCGCCGAGCTTACGAACGAGAACCTCTTGACTGTCGACGCTATCTTATCGAAACTGCCTATAGAGGGTAAGGCGAATATCTGGGGGGACGAGATATACTTCA
>CAZYUK010000145.1:0-4361 GCA_964650675.1 uncultured Candidatus Bathyarchaeia archaeon | reverse complement strand
GCAAGACCTTCCCCACCCTCGACTGCAGCCCCTGCATCCTCAGCCCGAGGATGGCGGAGGTCGGGAACGACAAGAACATCGCCCTCTACACGAACTCGGAGGTAGAGAGCGTGAAGGGAGGTCCGGGGAACTACCATGTTACCGTCAAGCAGAGGGCCAGGGGCGTTGACCCCGACAAGTGCCTGAAGTGCGGCAGGTGCTCAGCCGTCTGCCCGACCAGTGTCCCCCACAGCTTCGAGGCGGGCCTGTACGAGAGGAAGGCCGCCTACCTGCCCTTCCCACAGGCCGTCCCATCCTCATACGCCATAGACTTCGAGAACTGCAAGAGGTGCGGGGCCTGCGCCGAGGCGTGCCCTGTTCATGCCATCGACCTCGAAGCCGAGGACAAGCTCGTGGAGTTCGACGCAGGCGCCATAGTTGTCGCGACAGGCTTCGATTTAATCGGTGACGATAAGCTTAGGACCTATCACCCCGAGAACCCCGCCGTCGTGAACGCCCTTCAGGTCGAGAGGCTGATCGAGAACGAGCTCACCGAGGGCAAGGTGCTGTCCACCAAGTCCGGTGAGAGGGTGAAGTCCATCGCCTACATCCTCTGCGCGGGGAGCAGGGACCCCCACAAGGGCGTCTCATACTGCAGCGCCGTCTGCTGCCCGTACACGGTCAAGCAGGCCGTGCTGCTGAAGAAGTTCCTGCCATACCTCAAGATATACGTCTACTACACAGACATGCGGATGACAGGCAGGGGCTTCGAGGACTTCTACAGGGAGGCGAGGGAGAAGGGCATCCAGTTCATTCACGGCAGGCCGGGGGAGGTGACCCCTCTGCCCGACGGGAGGCTGGAGCTGCTCGTCGAGGACCTCGACACGGGCCTCATGCTCAGGAACAGGGTGGAGCTTGCCGTCCTGTCATCCGCCATGGTGCCCTCCAAGGGCACGGGAGAGCTTGCCTCGAAGCTCGGCATAGCACTAGGCGAGGACCTCTTCATCGCAAGCAAGCACGTCAAACTCAATCCGATATCCACCCTCAGGGAGGGCATATACGCGGCGGGGGTGGCGACAGGCTGCAAGGACATCCACGACTCCGTCATAGACGCGAGGGCGGCGTCATCCCACGTCACCAACTTCCTCGGCGAGGGGAAGCTGAACCTCAGCCCCTTCAAGCCGGTCATGGAGGGTGAATGTGACCTCTGCGGGGCATGCGTGGAGGCCTGCCCGAGGAACGCCATAAGCCTAGGCAGCGAAGCTCCCATCGTCGACGTCGTCTCATGCAACGGCTGCGGGGCGTGCACGGCCGCGTGCGCGAAGGGCGGGCTGAGGATACCGAACTACACCAAGCAGAGCCTCCTCGCTGAGATCAGGGGCATGCTGACGGGGACCGAGGAAGACGTCGCCCTCCTCGGATTCTTCGACGACAACATAAGCTACACCGCGGCAGACAACGCCGGTACCGCCCGTCTGCATCAGCCGACTAACATGAGGATCGTCAGGATGCCTTCAACGGCGCTGCTCGACAAGAAGACTGTGCTCAGTGCCTTCGCCTTCGGAGCTGATGGGATTTTGGTCTCCGAGGTAGAAGAGAGCCACGAGGCGGAGCTGGCGGAGAAGCTGGTCGAGGAGGTCAAGGAGGAGCTTAAGGGGATGGGACTAGAGCCTGAGAGGATTAGGTTCCAGCCGATGGTCCTCCCAATCTTCAAGATGTTGCCGAAGATAATCACAGACTTCACGGAAGATGTGAAGAAGCTGGGGAAGATCAACCCTGATAACAGGCAGAGACTCGTGGGGAAAGCCACATAATCTCAATTCTTTTCCCCATTTTCCTCAATAAAGTAAGTTGGAGTCCACGACTAAGTATGTGAAACCCCGCAGAGGTAGGATATGACAGCCCCGGGGTCCCCCTTCACCGTCACCTGTATCGGCCCGAGGGGGGCATGGCTCGCCTGGTAGATGCTTACGTGGCCTGCGTACGCCGCCTGCCTGTTGATGCCGAAGCTGAGCTCGGCCTCGTCGGAGGCCCAGTGAGAGAGCATTCTCCTGACGGCGTCCCTGATCCTCTCCCTCGCAAGGCTGTCCCTGAGATGCCTGAGTGACTTGATGCCCGTCATCCTGGCCTCTATCGTGGTCCCGCCCCGCCTCTCGATGGTTTCCAAGGCGATCAGCCCGAACACGTTCATTATGGCCTTGGCCACCTTCTCGGAGTCCTCCGTGGGATTCACATCGGCTCTAACTACCACTGTGGCTTCACTCAAACGCCTAGCCGCTCCATGAGCCCCTCGAAGCTGGCCCTCAGCTGGTCGAATCCGTCATCGTTGATGATCATGGCATCGGCCATCGCTATGGCGTCGCCGATTCCGAAGCCGAGCTCCCTCATGTCCCTCTCCCTGAACTCCTCCCAGGTGACCGGGTCATCGCTGCGGCCCCTCTTCGTCAGCCTCTTGAACCTGCTCAGGGGGGAGGCGTGGACGGCGACGAGGATGACGTCGAAGCTGTTCTTGAAGGCGTCGATCTCGGCGAGGCTCCTGATCCCGTCAACCACAGTCAGGCCCTCTGGCATGCTCCTGAGTATCTCCATGCAGCGGACTGCGACGGCGTCCGCCCCCTCCCCCCTTATCTCGGTGGCCAGCCGGCCGAGGTTCTCCGGCGTGGGCTCAACGCCTCCCCGCCTCGCCAGTTCCCTGATGACATCGCCCATGGTCAGCAGCCTCAGGCCCGACTCGCGCATGATTCCGCAGAGAGTGGTCTTGCCGGAGCCGGTCATCCCGGTCACTAGGATGAGTCTCCTCCGGCCCATTCCCTCAGCCCACCCTCTCGAGGCCGTGGGACCTCGTCTTGATGAAAACGTTCTTGAGCCCGGTGCTCACAGCCACGCCGGCGAGGGCCATCATGGTCTCCCTACTAGGAGGCTGCATCGCTTTAAGCCTTGGGTCGAGCACCTCGCCGAGGTTGTCGAACTGCTGGAGGTAGTAGACGTCGCACCTCCCCCTGAGGCTCTCTGCTATCGACCTCACGAAGGTAGGGTCATCTGAGAACGTTGGCGTCACCGTGGTCCTAGCTTCCAACTCCACCCCATGCCTTTCACTGAGATCGAGGGCGTATTCGACGGCCTCTGCGAACTTGGCCCCCATCTCGGGTCTGCCGGATACTCTGCCGTACTCATCGGCCGTGAGGGGCGCCTTGACGTCGAGGGCGACTCGATCAACGAGCCCCTCCTCGAGCAGAGCTTCCAGTCTCTCCTTCACGCTGCCGTTCGTGTTGAGCATCAGCTTATAGCCAAGGCCCTTCACCATCCTCGCCGCCTTGACGACGTCGGGCTGGACGAGGGGCTCGCCTCCGGTGAAGACGACGGCGTCTATGATCTTCTCGTTAGCCCTTATCCTCTCCTCGACGATGCCTAGGTCGATCTCCCTGCCTGAGTCGAGTGGGATGAGCCCGGAGTTCTGGCAGTACGGGCACCTGAAGTCGCAGCCGGCGAAGAAAACGACGAGGGAGACGTTGCCGTACCAGTCGACGGTCGACATGTCCGTGATGCCGCCGACTCTAAGCCTTATGTCTCCCAAGTCCAAAATGAATCAGGTTAAGAAGTAACACCGCGATTTAAATCACTTGATCATCTCAAAGGCGATTCCTTATGGTAATATTCTCGCCTAACTCAGTCCAGAAAGGCTTTAACAGTCGATGATGCGCGTTGGTTAATGGGGTTCGACGGCGTCAAACAGATGGCCCGAGGCCTCGCAGGAAAGGAGCCGATAGGATGGCACTCACCGAGGAGGAGATCCTATTTCTTGACACCCTCTGCGGGTTTGGCTACGACCACGCCACGGAGAAGAATATTAAGGCTAAACTGCTGGGGCTCGGGTTCGACGACGCAAAGTTCGCCGCGGTGAAGCGCAGGCTCCTCTTCAACGGCTACATAGGGTCGATCTATGGAAACTTGACGCTGGAGAAGAAGGACTATCGGGAAAAGGTCTCGGAGGGGCAGACTCCCTAGTCTCCAGGCTTCAGAGGATGTTTTTCCTCCTTCTCTGCCTCCTTTTCGAGCCTCCTTATCAGCATAATCAAACTAGCCACGTCTTCCTTCTCAGTCTCGAACTCCCTTCTGTGGGGGCAGAGCTCGTCCATCACCGGCTTACCCGTGTCCTCATTGTAGATGAGTGGGTATAGTCGGCATCCTTCCGGTCGATGGGAGTATATCCTGCAGAGGCCGCCCGAGAGGAAGAAGCAGTGGCCGGAGCTGTTCCTGAGGCGCCACTCTGCTCCAACCTTGACGGCGAAGTCGCTCAGCCGGAACCCCTCCCTGGTGATCCTCCTCATGTCCACCCTGGTGAGGGGCATCTCGGTCTCAAGGCAGCAGTCTACGCAGCCGTG
>CAZYUK010000144.1:0-4386 GCA_964650675.1 uncultured Candidatus Bathyarchaeia archaeon | reverse complement strand
GATTAATTCTTCTTGTAACATAGTTATCAAGATCTGATAATTTCCAAACAGTAAGTAATATTAAGATGCATTAATAATTATCGGAATCGGAGATAAATCCACTAGGTACTTAATAGTGTCTAGCCTCTCAATAGAAGCCAGACAGACAGAGTCCGGTTTTGAGATTCTGTGTCGAGGTTCTAAATACGTCGTGAAGTACCCGAACGGCGTGTGGAAAAATTATCCGCAGGAAGCCAGGGACTTACTCTTCGACAACCTCGCCTACGCCGAGACCATCCACCTTCCCCTGACCTTGAGGAAGAACGAGATCAGGTACAACACCTCGGCCCCGCTATTCCAGACCCAGTTCTTCCAGAACCTGGTCATGGACCTGCCGAGCTGTGCCGACGTCGACGGGACGAGCACTTCGGCGCTCATCAAGGAGTTCATGAACCTGAAGATCAAGTTCAGTGACTACCAGATCAAGTACCCGACCTACGTCCAACCGAGCAGGGAAGACTCAGCCGTCGTCAGCCTAAGCTTCGGGAAGGACAGCCTCCTCACCTGGGCCGTCTGCAGGGAGCTGGGCCTCAACCCGGAGACAAGCTACGTAGTCGAGCCACTCCTCCGATACGAGGAGAAGCATAAGGACGTCCTCTCCAAGGAGTTCGAGAAGGAGTTCAACGTCAAGCTGAACAAGATCGTTCACACCGCAGGCCACCTCAGGGACGGGATAAGGCTCGGCGTCGGCAAGACCGAGATAGGGTGGGGTCTGCAGTCGACGGAGTACGCCATGATGCTTCTCCCCATCGCCCACAAGTACGACGCGAAATACATCCTATTCGGCAACGAGCAGAGCTGCAGCGAGTACTACTTCGACCGCGAGGGCTTCATCTGCTACCCGGCATACGACCAGAGCCACAGGTGGACGGTGTACATCGACTCGATCACCAGGCAGCTGAGCGGGCAGGGTGTCCGCACCATGAGCGTCATAGAGCCTCTGAACGACATCGCCGTCGTATACTCGCTCTACAAGCGGTACCCCGAGGTCGCGAAGTACCACATGAGCTGCTTCGTCGAGACCGAGGCAGGCCGCGACACGCGCTGGTGCATGGACTGCAGCGTCTGCAGCAAGATGTACCTCCTCATCGTCGCCTCGGGATTCGACCCGAAGACCGTCGGGCTCAACAGGAACATGCTGGCAGAGGAATGCCGCGACTACTTCAGCCTCTTCGGCGGGAGCGCCGTCAACACCTACGCCCTCACGGGCAGGGGCCGCGACGAGCAGCTCTTCGGCTTCTACCTCGCCTGGAAGAACGGCGACAGGAGCCCGCTGGTCCTGGAGTTCGAGCAGAGGTTCCTCGAGGAGGCGAAGGACCGCGAGGACGAGCTATACAAGACCTTCTTCGGCGTCCACGAGAGCATAACTATGCCTGAGAACGTCAAGAGCCGGGCCCTCAGCATCTACAAGGAGGTCCTGTCGGACGTCCCCTAGGGGAAGGAAGCTGAGAGTAGGGTTCGCGTGTAACACGAGGCGGGGCGGCGACGAGTTCCAGGTCGAGTACGAGCCTCAGCACACGATAGACCTCGTGAAGGCGGCGATAGAGAGGGCGGGGCATGAGTACCTCCACATAGAGGCCGACGAGACCGCGTTCGAGAGCCTCAGGAGGCTCAGGCCGGACCTCGTCCTGAACAGGGCTGAGGGGATACGGGGCGAGAGTCGGGAGTCGCACATACCCGCGATCTGCGAGATGCTCGGCATCCCCTACACGGGCGCGGGCGTAATGTCGACGGCGATATGCCTCGACAAGCCGACCACGAAGAAGGTCCTCGAGTTCCACGGGATTAAAACCGCCCCATTCCAAGTCTTCTTCGGAAAGGATGACAAGATCGACGGGAAGCTCAGGTACCCGCTCATCCTAAAGCCGAGCCACGAGGGGTCGAGCATGGGGATCAACATAGACAACGTCGTCCACGACGAGGGTAGCCTGAGGAGGAAGCTCGCGGAGATGCTCGACGCCTACACGCAGCCGATCCTCGCCGAGGAGTTCATAGACGGACGCGAGTTCAGCGTGGGCATCGTCGGGAACTTCATCGGCAGGGAGGAGCCGAGGGTGCTGCCGATATTCGAGGTCGACTTCAGCAAGTTCGCCCCGGAGCTCGGAACCGTCCTCGGACAGAAGGCGAAGACGATCTACGACACGTCCGAGAACTACATCTGCCCCGCCAAGATTCCCGAGTCTCTGCGGAGGAGGATAGAGGAGGCCTCTAGGAGGATCGTCAGGATACTCGACTGCTACGACTGGGGCAGGATCGACTACCGCTACAACTCCGGGGACGAGCTCTTTTTCCTCGAGATCAACCCCCTGCCGGGCATCGACTACGACGAGGAGGAGGATGATAAGAGCTTCTACCCGTTCATGTGGTACGCCGCTGGGCTCGACTACGATGAGATGATCAAACAGGTTATAGATGCGGCTGTAAGAAGGTACAGGTTGAAGTAGCTTGACGATGAGCGAGGTCGATGTCCCCCTCTTCGAGGATGCCCTCAGGCAGGCGGAGTCGAAGCTCTCCAAGGTGGCGGGCTCCGCGTGCACCATCGGTGCCCATGTCACCCTCGACGAGGGCCTTATGGGCGCGATAAAGGCCGTGGACGATGCCGCCTTCAGGGCGGAGCTGAGGTACGAGATGGCTGACCTCATAGACAGGGTCAATAGGAGGGGTTTCGTCGCCATCGTCGCCCATTGCGCCGGCAAACTCCTCGGCTTCATCTACGGCTACGATGATCCCGATGTGGAGGGTGGGTTCTACGGCGACACCCTCGCGAGCTCCGTCGAGGGCAAGGGGGTGGGGAGCACGATGTTCGCCCTCATGCTCCTCTATTGCTATGACAACGGGTACAGGTTCTTCTCCCTGCACACCGAGGATGTCGATGAGAAGGGGCGGCACCTGCGCCAGTTCTACGAGGCGCTTGGCGCGGAGTATCTGTACACCGATCCTAGGAGTGGTGTCCACATGAGGATGCGACTCGATCCTCGGCGGCTCAACGAGGACTACCGAAGATTTATCCTAGAGGAGAGGAGCCGTATGGACTCGACGGCCTCGTCCAACCCGCCACTATCTTAGGCACCTCTAGCCATAACGAAATTAAATGCCCATCAGGCCTCCTAGCAGACCCGGTTCCTTCACGAAATAGCGTTTTGAAGGTTTAGGGTAGGCATGGATAGAGCGACGTTGAAAATTAGTTCGGTTTATTAAAGTAGGATCGGTTACTCTGATCGGTCTCCTTGTCGCTGAAGGTGGGTGAGATCTCAGGGATCACAATAAAATTGAACTATTCGTGGTTCATCATCTTCGTGCTCATGGCGTGGTCCCTGGCTTCAGGATACCTGCCCTACAGCTACCCGGACCAGTCGGAGACATTCTACTGGGGGGTCGGGGTCGTTGGCGCCGCCGCCCTATTCCTCTCGGTCCTCATACACGAGGTCTCACACTCACTCGTCGCGAGGAGGTACAAGATACGGGTGGATAGCATAACGCTCTACTTCCTCGGCGGGGTCTCTGAGACCGAGGAGGAGGCACACACCGCCGGGGAGGAGCTCAGGATGGCGGCCGCCGGGCCCGTCACCAGCCTGGTTCTCGGCGCAGTCTTCTACCTCCTCTGGCTCGGGTCGACGTTCGCCCTCCCACTGGCCGTTGTCGCGGTCCTCGAGTACGCCTCGTACATAAACTTCCTGCTCGCGGCCTTCAACATGATCCCGGCGTTCCCGATGGACGGCGGCCGGGTGCTCAGGGCGATCATCTGGGGGCGCCGGAAGGACATCCTGCCCTCGACGAGGCTGGCGACCATGATCTCCAAAGCCATCAGCTACGGCTTCATAGCCCTGGGGCTGCTTGACATGTTCTTCTACGCAGGCTTCGACGGCCTCTGGCTGATAATAATAGGCTTCTTTGTATCGAGCAGCGCCGACGCGAGCATGAACGAGACCAGGATCAGCCAGGCTCTCGCCGGGGTCAAGGTCGGCGACATAATGAGCAAGGATGTACAAACCGTGGAGCCCGGAATATCAATACAGGAGATAGTCAACAGGCACTTCTCTACTTACAAGCACCACGGCTTCCCCGTCGTCTCCAACGGAGAGCTGGTGGGCATAATAACCCTTGAGGATGTCAGGCGGGTTCCCCCGGAGAGCTGGGACGAGAGGAGGGTGGAGGATGTCATGAAGCCATTCAGTAGTCTTGTCACATCGAAGCCTGGAGAAGAGGCGCTCGACGCCCTCATAAAGATGGCAAAGAGGAACGTGGGCAGGCTGCCCGTCCTCGACGAGGGCAAGCTGGTGGGCATCATCACGAGGAGCGACATCACGAGGGCCGTTCAGCTGAGGCTCAGATTCCGCAGCTGAAGCC